>NZ_JBSGEZ010000014.1:0-130497 GCF_053603155.1 Nocardia sp. NPDC004260
CGCATCGTCAAACGAGCCATCTCCAAACACCGCGCCAAGGGCGACATCGACCGAAACACCTACAAGATTGAGATCGACGTCACCATCAACACCAGCCCGACCAGCCTATGTGAGCGGCATTGCACCTAGGGGCCGAATGCGAAGGGCCCGTGAACGATTCCTCGTTCGCGGGCCCTCGGCTCCTGCGGGTCAGACCAGCGCGGCCTCGACCGGCTGCCCCAGCAGCTGCGCGCAGCGCAACAGGCCCAGATGGCTGTAGGCCTGCGGATGGTTGCCGAGCGACCGTTCGGCCACCGGGTCGTATTCCTCGCTGAGCAGCCCGGTCGGGCCCGCCACGTCGACCAGCTGGGCGAACAGCGCCTCGGCGTCGGAGCGCTTGCCGATCAGCAGGTACGCCTCGACCAGCCAGGCCGCGCACAGGTGGAATCCGCCCTCGCCGCCGGGCAGGCCGTCGTCGTGGTGGTAGCGGTATACCGTCGAGCCGCTGCGCAGCTCGGCCTCGGTCGCCACGACCGTCGCCGCGAAGCGCGGGTCGGACGGGTCGATCAGGCCGCTCAGCCCGATGTGCAGCGTCGCCGCGTCCAGGTCGGTGCCGTCGTACGCCGCGGTGTAGGACTGCACCTCGTCGTTCCAGCCCTTGGCCTTCACCTCGTCGGCGATGGTGTCGCGCAGCACCGCCCAGGCCGGGTCGGCCTCGCGATCGAACTTCTGCGCCAGGGTGAGCGCCCGGTCGACGGTCAGCCAGCCCATCACCTTCGAGTACACGTGGTGGCGGGGGTTGCCGCGGATCTCCCAGATGCCGTGGTCGGGCTCTTGCCAGCGCCGCTGCACCGCCGAGACCATGGCGCACACCAGCTCCCAGTCGGCGTCCGGCAGCACGTTCGCCGGATCGGTGACGCCGCGCAGCTCCCTGGCGTGCGCCAGGGTGGCGATGAGGTCCACGATCGGACCGAAGACGTCCAGCTGCACCTGCATGTTGGCCGCGTTGCCGACGCGCACCGGGCGGGAGCCGGCGTAGCCGGGTAGCTGGTCGATCGAGGCCTCCGGCGGCAGCGTCTCGCCGTACAGCGTGTACAGCGGGTGCAGCCGCTCGGGGCCGGGCAAGGTCTCCAGCACGCGGTGCACCCAGCCCAGGTAGTCCTCCGCCTCGGCGAGCGAGCCGAGCGAGACCAGCGACTGCGCGGTCAGCGCCGCGTCGCGCAGCCAGCAGTAGCGGTAGTCCCAGTTGCGCACGCCGCCGATGTCCTCGGGCAGCGAGGTGGTGGCGGCCGCGAGGATCGAGCCGGACGGCGCGTGCACAAGGCCGCGCAGGGTCAGCGCGGAGCGCTTCATCAGGTCGGGCTTGAGCGGCGGCAGGGTGAGCGTCCCGGCCCAATCCGACCAGTACCGCTGCGCCTCCCGTCGCCGCTCCGCCTCACTGGCCTGGGCGGGATCGAGATCGGCGGTGCCGCAGCGCAGTTCCAGCACGACCGGCCCCTTGGACGGATCCACGACGGCCCGTGCCGACTCGTGGGTACCGTCCGAGACGATCTCCCACCGCACGCCGGGTGAACGCAGCACGATCGGGTCGTTGGTGCCGTACACCCGCAGCCCGCCCTCCTGCGCCTCGAGGTTCACCGGCACCTGGCCGAACTCCGGACGGGGGGCGAAGGTGACCACGGCCTTCGCGTCGCCGGTGATCACCCGGGTGAGGTCGGTGCGGGTCGGGGCTACGTCGTGCGGCAGGTAGTCCGTGACTTGCAGTTTGGCCCAACGGGTTTCGACGGTCATCGTGCCGTCGACGTAACGCTGCGACAGCGGCAGGCCCGGCCGCTCCGGCTCGATGGTGAAGTGGCCGCCCTGCGGGCCGCCGAGCAGGTGGGCGAACACCGCGGCCGAATCGGGCTCCGGGTGGCAGAACCAGGTCACCGTGGCGTCCGGGGTGAGCAGCGCTACCGAGCGCGGGCTGGCCAGCATGGTCAGCCGCTCGATGCGCGGCGCGCTCGCGCCCGCCAGCCAGGTCCGGCGCTCCTCCAGCAGGTAGGCCAGCGCGCACGCCACGGCCTCGGTGCTGTCCACCCGGAACTTGGCCAGGCTCTCACCGTCGCCGACCTTGATGCCGACGTCCGGGCCGGACAGCACGCGGAACGCCTTCTCGTCGGTGACGTCGTCACCGAAGAACACCGCGGCCGAGGCCCCCGCCTGATGCCGAACGGTGTCCAGTGCGGTGCCCTTGTCGGTCTGCACCACGGCCAGCTCGATGACCGCCTTGCCCTCGGTGACCTGCACGCCGAACCAGCACGCCGGACCGAGCCGGACCTGCGACAGCGCGCGATGACCGATCTCCGGGCTGGCGTTGCGCACATGCAACGCGACACTGGCCGGTTTGATCTCGACGGTGACGCCTGGGTTGTCCGCGGCGACCTGATTCAGGGCCGTCTGCACCTCTTGGAGCAGATGCTTGGCGTCGTTATCGATCGCGTGCACGAAGCCCACGTCGAATTCCGAGCCGTGGCTGCCGATCAGTTGCACCTCGACCGGAAGGCGGGACAGCGCCGCGAGATCTCGCAGCGCGCGGCCGGAGATCACGGCGGCAGTGGTCCCGGTCAGGCCGGCGAGGGCTCGTAACGCGCTCACCGATTCCCGATGGGGAAAGGCTTTGGTCGGGTCGGACACGATGGGCGCGAGTGTCCCGTCGTAGTCCGATGCGACCAGCAGCCGTGGCACGCGCGCGACCGTCGACAGTGCACGGCGAAGTTCCAGTGGCAGATCCTGTGCGCTCACGCATCCAACCTAGTGATCGGAGGAGTTTTTTCAGGGGGCGGGCAAAACAATACTGTGTTGAATTTGCCGCACAGAAACGCGCCGGTTCGCGTGCGCACGATAACGCACACCTGAACCGGTGTCCGGTAGATCTGCCCAGCTAACGGCCACGGAATCCGAGCGGGTGAGCTTCGTCGCAGCACAACGAGCTATTCATGCCCCGTGGGGTGACCGGGCGCTGATTCGCTCGCTGTGTGCTGAGAGATCCCGCTGGAGCTTACTGGTTGCGTTCGCCCAGCAGGAGGTCGACGGTCAGTTCCAGTCGTTCGGTGACGTCGGTGGCCGAGGCGCGCCGGGTCAGCCAGGCGACCAGATTCGACAGCCACACATCGCTGATCACCCGGGCGATGGCCAGCTGGCGTTCGGTGGGCTCGCCGTCGTTCATGGCGCGGGCGAACACCCGGTCCATCACCTTGCCGACGCGGTCCACCTCGGCGGCGGCCGAGGCGTCGGCGAACATGAACGCCCTGGTCATGGCCTCGGTGAGCAGCGGATCGCGCTGCATCATCCGCGTGATCTGGGTGAGCAGCAGGTGCATGCGCTCCTGTGGGGACTGCCCGGCAAGCGGCTTGCGTTTGCCCTCGATCTGCTCGAACTCGCGCGACAGCGCCGAGACCAGCAGGTGCACCTTCGACGGGAAGTAGCGATACAGCGTGCCGACCGCGACATCGGCGCGCTCGGCCACCGCGCGCATCTGCACCGCGTCGTAACCGCCCTTGGACGCGAGCGCCAAGGTCGCGTCCAGGATCCGCTTGCGCCGCTCGCGCTGCGCCGCCGAGCTCAGCTCGTCCTCGCTGAGCGTGGTGACCGTGGCGGCGGGCCGTCCCGCGCTCGGGTCGGCTGGCTGCGATCGGGACGGACTGGCCATTGATGAAAGTCCTTTCCGGGAAACGTCGTTTCGTCGGCTGCGTGCGCTGTGTGGCCGCGGCGGCGATGGTCTCTTGACTTCCGCCCGGCTAGGATATTAGAACATGTTCTAGGTGTGGGAGTCACGCCGGAAAGGCGGTATGGAGTGTGACCATCGCCACCACTGACGAGCATAAAGCCGTTCAGGAGTCGATGCGCGGATGGGCCGCTTCGGTCCGTCCGATTGCAACAATGCGGGCCGGCGCGGCCGACTTCTGGCGCGCCTACTGGCCCGCGCTGGCCGAGATCGGGATCTTCCGGGTCGCGGTGGCCGAGGACGCGGGAGGTGCGGGCGGGTCGGTCTCCGATCTGGCCGTGCTGGTGGAACAGGCGGCGCACGATCTCGTCGGCGGCCCGGTACTCGCGACGGCTCTGGCCAATCTGATCACCGCCGGACAGCTCGACGAGGACCTGCCGTGCGGTGTGGCGCTCGACTTCGTCGTCGGTTCGACGGTGAGCGTACCCGTCGCAAGCGACGGCGTGTTGCTCACGGGTACCTGGGATTCCGTCGTCGGCGCCGCCCCTGGCACCGCCGTGCTGCTGCCGATCGACCAACCGCAAGGGCAGCGGTGGTGCCTGGTCGCGCCAGACGCCGATGGCCTGCGGGTGGAAGCGCTCGCGCCGCTGGATCCGAGCACGCCGCTGGCGCGGGTGCACTGCGCCGACCTGCGCGTGCCCGCCGAACGCGTATTCGTCGCGCCGCACGCGGCAGGGGACCTGCTCGTCGCGCTGGTCACCGCCGAACTGTCCGGCCTCGCGGGCTGGTGCCTGGAGACCGCGGTCGAGTACGCGAAGGTGCGCGAGCAGTTCGGCCGCAAGATCGGTTCGTTCCAAGCGGTCAAGCACATCTGCGCCTGGATGCTGTGCCGCACCGAACTCATCCGCGCCGCGGCGGCGGACGTCGCGGCGGCCGTGGACGACGGCGGAGCCGAACTGCCGATCGCGGCCGCCATCGCGGCCGCCATCGCCCTGGACGCCGCGGTGGAGACCGCCAAGGACTGTATTCAGGTGCTCGGTGGCATCGGCTTCACCTGGGAGCACGACGCGCACCTGTATCTGCGGCGGGCCACGGCCCTGCGCCAACTGCTCGGCGGTTCGGCGCACTGGCGGGCGCGGGTCACCGAACTGACCCGCCGGGGCCTGCGGCGCACCACCGGGGCCGATCGGGTCTTCGCCGAGGAAGGCGTGGCCGCTGTGGACGGCGACAGCGCGCACGAACTCGCCGCCGAGGTCGCGCGGATCGCGGCGTTGCCCGCCGACCGGCAGCGTGCCGCGCTGGTGGACGCGGGCCTGGTCATGCCGCACTGGCCGCGGCCATACGGACGCGCCGCGGACCCGATGACCGGCCTGGTGATCTCCGAGGAGCTGCGCCGCGCCGGACTCACCGCGCCGGACCTGGCCATCGGCGGCTGGGCGATCCCCACGCTGTTGCAGCACGGGACGCCGGAACAGATCGAGCGCTTCGCCTGGCCGACCTTGCGCGGCGAAGTGGTCTGGTGCCAGCTGTTCAGCGAACCAGAGGCGGGTTCCGACCTGGCGGCGTTGTGCACCACCGCGAAAAAGACCGACGGCGGCTGGGTGCTGCGCGGGCAAAAGGTGTGGACATCGCTGGGTGACAAGGCGAACTGGGCGATCTGCCTGGCGCGCACCGATCCCGACGCGCCCAAGCACCGCGGCATCACGTACTTCTTGGTCGATATGCACAGCGCCGGGCTCGAGGTGCGCCCGCTGGTGCAGATCACCGGAGAGGCGCGTTTCAGCGAGGTCTTCCTCGACGATGTGTTCGTGCCGGACGATTGCGTGGTCGGCGCGCTGAACAACGGATGGAAGATCGCCCGCTCCACGCTGTCGACGGAGCGAGTCGCCATGGGCGGCAACGGCATCGGTCCTGTACTCGAAGAGCTCATCGCGAAATCGCCCGCCACCGGCCCCGGCGCGGAGCTGGTGAACGACCGGCTCGGTGGATTCGTGGCCGAGGCGATCGCGGGCCTGCTGCTCGAGCAACGCGCCGCGGTGAAGATGCTCGCGGGCGGGGACCCCGGCGCGCAGAGCAGCGTGCGCAAGCTGGTCGGCGTGCGCCATCGCCAAGCGGTCGCGGAATTCGCCGCGGAGGCGGCGGGCCTGCTCGGCGCGCAGGACTCCGAGGTAACCAAGGAGTTCCTGCTCACGCGTTGCCTGTCGATCGCGGGCGGCACCGAGCAGATCCTGCTCACCGTGGCCGCCGAGCGGATTCTGGGGCTGCCTCGTGACGCGGACAGCTAGCCCTACAGCCGATCGGGAGACAAGCGTGGACTTCACCAGGGACGAGGGCCAGGATGCGGTGGCCGAGGTCGTCGTGAGCTTGCTGGAGCGCGAACCGGCGCGCGACATGCGATTGTGGCCGAAGCTGGCCGACTCCGGCCTGCTCGTCGTCGCGTTGCCGGAACGGTTCGGCGGCGATGGGATGGGGCTGCTCGAGGTGTCGGCGCTGCTCACCGAACTGGCTACCGACGCGGTGGCGGTGCCCGCGCTGTCGACGCTGGGGTTGGGCGTGCTGCCGCTGGTGGCCTGCGCGCCGGAGCGCGTGCAGTCGCTCGTGCTGCCAGGGGTCGCCGAGGGCGCGGTGCTCACGGCGGCGCTGAGCGAACCGGGGGCGCCGTTCATCCTCGAGCCGGAGACCACCGCCGTCGTCAGCGGCGACACGGTGCGCATCACCGGGCACAAGGTGGCTGTGCCGTACGCGGAGGAGGCGAGCTGGCTGCTGGTGCCGACCAACGCCGGTATCGCCGTGGTGGACGCGCAGGCCGTCGGCCTGACCCGCACGCCGACGCCGGTCTCCGGCGGCATTCCCGAGTACACGGTCCGGCTGGACCAGGTGGAGATTCCGGCCGACCAGCTGTGGCCGGTCGGTCTCGCCGATCTGCACCGGCTGGCGCTCGCCTCGATCGGATCGGTGGCCGACGGATTGCTCAAAGGTGCGATCACGCTCACCGCCGAGCATCTGCGCACCCGGCATCAGTTCGGCAGGCCGCTGGCCGAGTTCCAGGCGGTGGCCCAGCAGATCGCGGACCTGTACGTCGTCTCGCGGACCCTGCACGTGGCCGCGGTCTCGGCGAACTGGGCGCTGGCGCAGCCCGACGCGAGCCGAGAGCATCGCGAGCGCACCGACGACGACCTGGAAATCCTCGCCTACACCGTCGCCGCGGAGCTCCCCGCGGCCATGCAGAAGTGCCATCACCTGCACGGCGGCCTCGGCGTGGACGTGACCCACCCGATGCATCGCTACTACTCACAAGCCAAGGACATCGCTCGCTGGCTCGGCGGCGCGTCGTTCCGGCTCGACCGATTGGGGGCGAGATGTTCATCGACCTGACCACCGAGCAACGCGCGCTGCGCGACGAATTGCGTGCCTACTTCGCCGATCTCGTGACTCCCGAGGAGGAGGCCGAGATGGCGGTGAACCGGCACGGTGACGCCTATCGCGCCGTGGTGCGCCGGATGGGCCGCGACGGCTGGCTCGGCGTCGGCTGGCCCAAGGAATACGGCGGCCAGGGCTTCGGGCCGGTCGAGCAGCAGATTTTCTTCAACGAGGCGGTCCGGGCCGACGTCCCGCTCCCGCTGGTGACGCTGCTGACCGTCGGACCGACTTTGCAGCAGTTCGGCACCGAGGAGCAGAAGCGGCGGTTCCTGCCCGGAATCCTCTCCGGCGACGTCCATTTCGCGATCGGCTACTCCGAGCCGGACGCGGGCACCGACCTCGCCTCGCTGCGCACCTCGGCGGTGCGTGACGAGTCCGGGGACTGGATCGTCAACGGGCAGAAGATCTTCACCACGGGCGCGCACGAGGCCGACTTCGTCTGGCTGGCCTGCCGCACCGGCTCGACCGAGTCGCGCCACCGCGGCATCACGATCCTGATCGTGGACACCACCGACCCCGGCTACTCGTGGACGCCGATCATCACCTGCGACGGCGCTCACCACACCAACGCGACCTATTTCGACAATGTGCGCGTCCCGGCGAACATGCTGGTCGGTGCGGAGAACCGGGGCTGGAAGCTGATCACGACGCAGCTCAACCACGAGCGGGTGAGCCTGGGGCCGTCCGGCAAGATCGAGCAGCTCTACGACCGGGTGCGCGACTGGGCGCAACCGCGCGGCGTGCTCGCCGAACTCGACGTGCGCAGGGCGCTGGGCCGCATCCACGCCATGGTCCGGCTGAACGAACTGCTGAACTGGCAGGTCGCCGCGGCGTCTGATGGGCGGCGGTCGCAGGGCCCCGCGTGGTCACGCTCCGCTACCGCCCCCGCGCCCGGCGCTCCCGCCGCCGGTGTCGACGGCGACCAGGCGCAAGTGATCGCCGACGCGTCCGCGACCAAGGTCTACTCCACCGAATCGCTCCAGGAGGCGGGCAGGCTCGCCGAGGAGATCGTCGGCCGCTACGGCGACCCGGCCGACCCGGCCACCGGCGAGCTGCTGACCTGGCTGGACCGCAGGACCAAGCAGAACCTCGTGGTCACCTTCGGCGGTGGCGTCAACGAGGTGATGCGCGAACTGGTCGCCTCGTCCGGTCTGCGGTTGCCGCGAGTACCCCGATAACGAGACAAGGAGCAGCGCGTGCCGGAAACCACTACTCCGGAAGCGATCGTCGCCGCAGCCGAAGCCATCAAGGCGGCGGGTGCGAGCGCGCCCCGTTTCGGGCGCGATCCGGTGAACCAGCCGATGATCAACAACTGGGTCGAGGCGCTCGGCGACGCCAATCCGATCTATGTCGACGAGGAGGCGGCGCGGGCGGCGGGACATCCAGGCATCGTCGCGCCGCCCGCCATGGCCCAGGTGTGGACCATGTTCGGGCTCAACGGTTCTCGTCCCGCCGACGACCCGATGGGGGCGGCCACGGAACTGCTCGACGCCGCGGGCTACACCTCCGTGGTCGCCACGGATTGTCAGCAGACCTACCACCGCTACCTCGCTGTCGGCGAACAGGTCTCGGTCACCAGCACGCTGTCGGACATCCGCGGCCCGAAGCGCACCGCGCTGGGTGAGGGATGGTTCGTCACCTTCCAGACCACCTGGCGGGTCGGCGATGAGGTGGTCGCCGAGATGCTGTTCCGGCTGCTGAAATTCGCTCCCGGCACCGCCGCGCCGAAAGCCGCGGAGGGCGCGCGGGTCAAGCCGCTGGTCTCCTGGGACACCGAATTCTTCTGGGAGGGAACGAAAGCGGGCGAGCTGCGCATCCAGCGGCTGCCGGACGGCTCGCTGCGGCATCCGCCCATTCCGGCTATCTGGCAGGACAAATCGAAACCGACCGATTACGTCGTCGCCTCCGGGCGCGGCACCGTGTTCAGTTACGTCGTGCACCACGCGCCGAAGGTGCCGGGGCGGCAGTTGCCGTTCGTGGTGGCGCTGGTCGAATTGGAGGAAGGCGTGCGCATGCTCGGGGAACTGCGCGGCATCGACCCGGCCGAGGTGCGGATCGGTCTGCCGGTCGAGGTGGGCTTCGAGAAGCTCGACGACGACGCGACACTGCCGGTCTGGCAGGTGGTCTCGTGAGCGCCGCCGTGCGCGTGGGCACGGTGCTGCCCGAGCTGGTGATCGACGCCGACCCCACGTTCGTGATCAGCACCGCCCTGGCCACCAGGGACTTCCAGGACGTGCACCACGACAGGGACAAGGCCGTCGCCCGCGGCTCGAAGGACATCTTCGTCAACATCCTCACCGACACCGGCTTGGTGCAGCGTTTCGTCACCGACTGGGCGGGCCCGCGCGCCGTCGTCAAGTCGATCGCGCTGCGCCTCGGCGTGCCGCTGTACGCCGGGGACACGCTGACGCTGACCGGCACGGTGACCGCGCTGGAGGGCGACGACATACACATCGACGTGGTCGGCACGGACAGCCTCGGCGACCACATCACGGCTACGGCCGTCATCGCGTTGCGGAGGGCCGATGTCTGAGCAGAAGATTTCCGGCCGCGCGGCCATCGTCGGCATCGGCGCCACGGATTTCTCCAAGGACTCCGGACGCAGCGAACTGCGCCTGGCCGCCGAGGCGGTCACCGCCGCACTGGCCGACGCGGGCCTGACGCCCGCCGACGTGGACGGCCTGACCACGTTCACCATGGACACCAACACCCAGGCCGCAGTGGCCAGGGCGGTCGGCATTCCGCAGCTGAAGTTCTTCAGCCACATCGGATACGGCGGCGGCGCGGCCTGCGCCACCATTCAGCAGGCCGCCATGGCGGTGGCCACCGGCGTCGCGGACGTCGTGGTGGCCTACCGCGCGTTCAACGAGCGGTCGGTGTCGCGGTTCGGGCAGTTCTCCACGGCGCTGGCCAGCGCGCCCACCTCGTCGGGCATCGACGCGGGCTGGTCCTATCCGCAAGGGCTGGGCACCCCGGCCGCGCAGGTCGCGATGGTCGCCCGGCGCTACATGCACGTCTACGGGGCCACCAGCGAGGACTTCGGCCGCGTGGCCGTCGCCGACCGCAAGCATGCCGCGGTGAACCCCGCGGCCTTCTTCTACGGCAAGCCGATCACGCTGGCGGATCATCAGAATTCCCGCTGGATCGCCGAGCCGCTGCACCTGCTGGATTGCTGCCAGGAGTCCGACGGCGGCGTCGCGATCGTGGTCACCAGCGTCGAGCGGGCTCGCGACCTGCCGCAGCGGCCCGCCGTCATCGCCGCGGCCGCTCAAGGGTCCGGCGCCGACCAGTACGTGATGACCAGCTACTACCGCGACGCCATGACCGGCCTGCCGGAGATGGGCCTGGTCGGAGAGCAGCTGTGGGCGCAGAGCGGGTTGCGTCCGGAGGACATGCAGGCCGCCATCCTGTACGACCACTTCACCCCCTTCGTCCTCATGCAACTGGAGGAACTCGGGTTCTGCGGCCGGGGCGAGGCGAAGGAGTTCATCGCCGACGGCGCCATCGAGGTCGGCGGACGCCTGCCCCTCAACACGCACGGCGGCCAGCTCGGCGAGGCGTACATCCACGGCATGAACGGCATCGCCGAGGCGGTACGCCAGATCCGCGGCGTCTCGGTCAACCCGGTCTCCGACCTGACCAACATCCTGGTCACCGCGGGCACCGGCGTGCCGACCTCCGGCCTCGTACTCAGCGCGGACTGATCAGGTCGGCCGCGCCTGCTCGCGTCGGCACTTCGCAGCCGTCACGGCGGGTGCGAAGTGCCGACGAGTGTGCGAACCCGCTGTCGGTGCGGGGTGGCGCGTAGCTTGGGGCAAGTGGTGGCCAGGCATTTGGTGGATGTGCATGTGTTGCTGCTGCGCGGCGCGGAACTATTGCTGAGCAGGCGGCGCAGCGCGGACGAGTTCGACGGGTTGTGGCACTTGCCCGCCGGAAAGCTCGAGGTGGGGGAGTCGGTGCTCGCCGCGGTGGTCCGCGAAGCGCACGAGGAGGTCGGCGTGGTGATCGATCCGGCGGATCTGCGGCACGTCCATTCCGCGCATGTCGTCGATTCCGAACGGGAAGCCCGGGTCGGGTTGTTCTTCCAGACGCGCCGCTGGTCGGGCGAGCCGGTCAACCGCGAGCCGGACAAGTCCTACGAGCTGCGGTGGTTCCCGCTCGCGAACCTTCCGGAAACCCTCATTCCGTATCCGGCCGCCGGTATCCACGGTTACCTCACCGGCGTGACCTACAGCCAGCGGGGCTGGCCGAGCTGATCACACACGCAAGTGCGCGGCGAGAACGCGGGCGAGCTGCCGGACGCTCTCCGGTGTGTCCGGGCGCAGGGTGGTGCGATTGCCCGCGAAGCGGTCGAAAACTACTCCCTCGATGACGGCGACGAAATCCTCGGCCCGGGTATCCGGATCGGGCGCGCCCATGGCGCGGAAAAGGTCGCGGGCGCGGTCGACGGAGAACAGGCTGTGCACCAGCCGGGGATGCAGGTCGGGATCGTCCAGCAGATCGATCAGCAGAGCGTGCCGTGCGATCAGGTGACCGCGCCGTTGCGCGAGCAGCCGGTCCAGCCAGGCCGCGATGGCTTCCGCGACCGGTTGCCGGTCGGCGCTGGGCGTCAGCGCGGCAGCGGCGAAATCGTCGCGGGAGCGGGTGGTGATCCGCTCCACGATGGCCTCGATGAGGGCGCGTTTGGTGCGGAAGTAGTAGGAAGCCGAACCGGCGGGCAGGCCCAGTTCCGTGTCCAGCGCGCGGTGGGTGAGCGCGCGCAGGCCGCGTGCCGCGATCACTTCGATGGCCGTGTCGGCGAGGAGCGCACGCCGGTCGCCTGTGGACATGATCACCCTTCCTGGCCGCCGCGCGGCCTCGTCCTCTACAAATGTAGAGGACTTTGGAGGTGTCGTGGAACTACGGTGGGATGCCGAGCAGGCGCGGGCGGCGGCGCGGTTGCGCGAGTTGGTCGATCGGCGCGGCAGGCCGAGCCGACGGCGCCGTGGCGTCTACCTCCACGGCAGGCCCGGGCGCGGCAAGACCATGCTCATGGACCGGTTCTTCGCCGAGGTGGCATCGGAACGAAAGCGGCGCTACCACTTTCACCAGTTCTTCGCGAGCCTGCACGCCGCGGCGCACGCGTCCGGCTCGATTGATGCCGCGGTGGACGCGCTGCTCGGCGACGCCCTGCTGGTCTGCTTCGACGAATTCCACGTGCACGACATCGGCGACGCGATGCTGATCGCCCGGCTGCTCGACGCGCTGTTCGCCCGCCGTATCGCGCTGGTGGTGACGTCGAACTATCCGCCCGCCGAGCTGCTGCCGAATCCGTTGTTCCACGACCGGTTCATGCCGACGATCGAGCGAATTCTCGCCAACATGGACGTGGTCGCCATCGACGGCGCGATCGACTATCGCACCATCGAATCCCAGGGCGCCGGTTGCGGATTCACGGCGGGGCGATACGTCGTGGCGCCCCGGCGGCGCATGAGCGTGGATGCGCTGTCGACTTCGTCCTCCCGCAATAATGATGCGGCACAACAGGAAGTCGAATCGATCGTCGAGATATCCCTCGGTGCTCGAAGTTTGCGGGCGATTGCGACGGACGGAGGCGCACTCGTCATCGACTTCGCCGCATTGTGCGGGACCCCAACTTCGGCGACGGATTATGTTGCGCTGGCCCAACGTTTTCCGCGCTGGGAAATCCGGGATGTACCACCGTTGCGTGCGGTTCCGCCCGACTGGGCGATGCGTTTCGTGAACGTCGTCGACGTGCTCTATGACGCCGATCGCGCACTCACCGTCGTCGCGTCTTCCGCGCTCGGCGAGCTGGTGAGGGAGGTGCGGGAAGTGCCGGATATCTCACGTTTGACGAGTCGGCTTTGTGCATTGTCCCAATCCTCGGCCGAAATCGCCCGGTAGTCACCGTCGCGATGGCCGACCCGCCGCCTCCCCGCACAGTTGCGGTTTAGGAGGAGGGACGCCGAAGTATTCCATTCCATCCCGAGCGGACCGCCCGGCATGTAACTATGTGGCTGTTTTGTGGAGTACTCAGATTTGGTGGTAACGCAGTGGCCAGGGCGCGAGCGCCGATATCGCGCGTGATCGTGCTGATCACGCTGCTGGCTTTTGCCGCCATCGCCTTGCACGGATACATCCCAGGAATCACGGAGAGCGAGTCGCGCAGGCCGGTCCCGTCGGCGTTGTCGGTCGCTCTGATGCCCGTGTTGCTGACCGTGTCTATCGTCATCCTGTTGGCGGGCGTCATCGCGAGCCAGCACCGGTTGCCGCTGGCCATGCCGGAGCCCGAACGCGCGGACGAGCGCAAGCAGTGGCGGCTGGGGCGCGTGGGCCTGGCAGTGCTCGGTGCACTCGCGCTGCTCGGCGTGCTGTTCGCGGCCGTGACGGCGATCTACTTCATCGGCGCGGGCAGGCCGAGCGAACCCGCGCGCCCGGCGACCCCCGCAACCACCACGGGCGCCGCGCCGGAGCAGAGGCCCCCGCCGCCCGCCGAACGCGAGCCCAGGTCCGCGGAGTTGACCGGAACGGCGCTGGTGCTGGCCGGAATCGCGGCCGCGGGCCTGGTGACGGTGGCGATGAGCGGTTTGGTCGTGGTCGCGGTGTCGTCCCGGCGCAAGCCCGTCCCGGCGCAGGCGCCCGCGGTCGCGCAGGCGCCCACCGTGACCGACTCGCTGGCCCGCGCGGCCGAGATGGGCTTGGCCGCGATGAACGCCCCGGGCCAGGACCCGCGCACCGCGATCATCGCCTGCTACGTCGCGATGGAGCGCGGCCTCGCCTCCGACCGCGCCGCCGCTCCGCTCGCCTCGGACACCCCGATGGAAGTGCTGGCCCGCGCGTTCGAACGCGGCGCGCTGCACGACGCGTCCGCCCGCGAACTGGTCGCCCTGTTCGAGGAGGCCAGGTTCAGCCCGCACGCCATGCTCGAATGGCAGCGCATGCGCGCCGAGCAGCTGCTGCGCATCGTGCTCGCCGATCTGCAAGGGGAGGTCCCCGCGTGACCGGCCGGGTGAGAAAGGACATCGCGTGAATCGGATGGCCGTGGTGATCACCGGGGTGATCGTCATCGCGGTGACCGAGCTGGTCGCCGTCGAGCGCGCCCGCGGGCTGCTGCTGATCGTCGCGGGCATCCCGGTCGCGGTGGCGCTGAACTGGCTGATCTGGTCGCTGCTCGAGCGCGCCGAGGCCGGCGACGCCGACGAGTTCGACGACATGGAGAACGGCCCGGCCGAGATGTTGCAGCGCTGGCACGCCAGGGCGGAGATGCTCGCCGACCGGGCGGACGGCAGTCGTGCCGATTGGGACCGGCACCTGCGTCCTCTGCTGGCCAAGGAGTTCGAGCTGTCCAGCGGCCAGCGGGTGGCGAAGAACCGCAGAGCGGTCGAGGCGGCGGGTGTCCACCAGTTCGGGCCGGAACTCTGGCGCTGGGTGGACCCGGCCAATTCGGCCCTTCGTGATCAAGCCGGCAGGGCACCGGGACGTGCGGCGCTGGACGAGATCCTGAGCCGCCTGCAGAGAATGTGAAATGGGTTGAGGCAAGTGCGGGTACACACATGACCATGCCGATGGACGTGACCATCCAGCGCAGCGAGGCCGTGCTCCGGGAGTTGTCCCGGGTCGTGGTCGGCAAGCAGGACGAGTTGCAGTTGATCATGATCGCGGTGCTGTCCGGTGGGCATGTGCTGATCGAGGACTTACCCGGCCTCGGCAAGACGCTCATCGCGAGATCGTTCGCGGCCGCGCTCGGGTTGCAGTTCACCCGGGTGCAGTTCACCCCGGACCTGCTGCCCGCGGATCTGCTCGGGTCGACGATCTACGACATGTCCTCGGGCCGGTTCACCTTCCGTCGCGGGCCGGTGTTCACCAACGTGCTGCTGGCCGACGAGGTGAACCGCACACCGCCGAAGACACAGGCCGCGCTGCTGGAGGCGATGGCGGAGGGACAGGTCAGCATCGACGGCGAGACGTTCCTGCTGCCGCAACCGTTCATCGTGCTGGCCACCGACAACCCGATCGAGTACGAGGGCACCTACCCGCTGCCGGAAGCGCAGCTCGACCGCTTCGCCATCCAGCTGCGGCTGGGCTACCTGTCCGAGCACGACGAGACGCAGATGATCCGCCGCAGGCTGGAGCGCGGGGCGCAGGTGCAGCAGGTCAACCAGGTCGTCGACGCCAACGGTTTGCTGGAGATGCGGCAATCCGTCGAGTACGTGACCGTGCACCCCGACGTGGTGAGCTATGTCGTCGCGCTGGCGTCGGCGACCCGAGGGCACCCTCAGGTCGAGGTCGGCGCCAGCCCTCGCGCGGAACTGGACCTGGTGCAGATGTCCCGGGCGCGGGCTCTGCTGCTCGGCCGCGACTACGTGATTCCCGAAGACGTCAAGGCGCTGGCGATCCCGGCCATGGCGCACCGGATCACGCTGCGGCCGGAGATGTGGGTGCGCCGCATCCGCGGCGAGGACGTGATCACCGAACTGCTGCGCCGTCTGCCGGTACCGCGCGCCACCGTGACATGAGGCACCGCGACGCCAGCTCCGCGGTCGACGCCGAATTGCGGTGGCGACCCGCACCGCTGGTCTTCATGCTCGCGGGGTGCGCCGCCGCGGCCCTGGTGCTCGCGGTGGCCCTCGGCCGGTGGCAACTGCTCGTGTTCGCCGCGCCGCTGCTCGGCGTGCTGGCCACCGCGCCGTGGCAGCAGTCCTCGACCAGGATCCAGGTCGACGGCGGCGGCACGCTGCGCTGTTTCGAGACCGAGGAAGTGACGCTGACCGTCGCCGCCTTCGTGGAGAAAGGGCACGCGCTGCTGCGCCTGAAGCCGGAGAGTTCGGCCGGCCTGGAGATCCAGGTCGAGGAGGCCAGCGATTCCGGAATCGCGCCCGCCGGGTTGCGGCTCGCGCTCTCGGCGGCCAGGTGGGGACGCTACCCGATGTCGGTGCGGGTCTCGGCGCTGAGCCCCGCCGGGCTCGCCGTCGCCACCGCGGTGCTGCCCGCGGGGCAGCTGTTCGTGTACCCGATCACCGATCCGCAGCGAATGCGGCTGCCGCGCACCGAACTTCCCGAGCGGCTCGGCACCCACCTGACCCGCAGGCACGGTCCCGGCGTCGAGTACGCGGACATCCGCGCCTACGCCCCCGGCGACCAGTTGCGCATCGTGAACTGGCCGGTGAGCGCGCGGCGCGGGCGGCTGTACGTCACCGAGCGGCTGACCAATCGTTCGGCGGACGTCGTTGTGCTGGTGGACACCTCGCAGCAAGCGCCGGGACCGGCCACCGATTCGCTGGAGCTGTCGGTGCGCGGCGCGGCGCAGGTGGTGCAGTCGACCTTGCAGGCGGGCGACCGGACCGCGGTGGTCTGCTTGGGACAGGCGCCGCGCTGGCTGCGGCCGGACATCGGGCGGCGCCAGTTCTACCGCATCGTGGACACCGTGCTCGACGTGGGCGACGAACACATCCCGACCACCGGCACCCTCGCGCCGCACTCCGCCGTGCCGCTCGGCGCGATCGTGGTGGCCTTCTCCACCCTGCTGGACACCCAGTTCGCGCTCGCGCTGATCGATCTCCGCAAGCGCGGGCACGTGGTGGTCGTGGTGGACGTCCTGCGCGGCACGCCGTTCCAGGAGGACCTCGACCCGATCCTGGCCAAGATGTGGCAGCTCGAACGCGCGGCGATGTACCGGGACATGGGCACCGTCGGCGTCGACATCGTCGCGTGGCCGGAAGACGCGCGCCTGGACCAGATCATGCGGGTGCTGCCGGAGCACCGCAGGACCGTACGGGTGCGCCGATGACCAGATTCCTCGCCGTTCTCTCCGGGGTGCTGCTGGTGGCGTCGGTGGCGCTGCTGGAGCCGTGGATAGGCATTCCCGCCCTGGTCTTCGTCGCCCTCGGCTGGTGGCTGCGGCCGCTGGCGGTGTGCGCGGTGCTGCTCGCGCTCGCCGTGCTGGCCATCGCCGACGCGGGTGTGCTCGCCTCCGCGGCGACGGGATTGGTGGCCACGACCTATCTGCTCAACGCCGCGACCGTTACCGCGCCGCACGGAGTGGTGCCCACCACGATCCCGTCGGTGACCGGGGCGGTCGGCTTCGCGGCGGTCGCGGTCGTCGCCGCCCTCGTCCCGCTGCGCCTGGCGTGGGCGCCGCTGGCCGCGCCGGTGCTCGTGCTGCTGTTGTACGCGCTGGTGATCCAGGGCGCCGCGGCCCGGCGGGGGCGCGGCGATCGCGAACTTCCGGCGTCGGGTGCAGTCTGACGCGCCGACACACCGCAGCCCGCAGGCCGGGACGCCGACCGACCCGCCACCCGAAGGACCCACCGAGGAGTGTCACGCTTTCTGCAGAACTCCTCATGAGTTCGACTTCGCAGACAACGTGAGGTGCCCCCAGGCGTGGAGGTCTCAGGCGGGCCGGAATCGCAGCTTGACGTCGCCGAGGACCGCTGCCTCGTCGCGTTCGACCACGGTGGCGGCGATGGTGAGTTCGTCGTCCTGGCGCCAGATCCGGGTGCGGATCGTCTCGCCCGGGTAGAGCACCCCGGCGAACCGGGCGCGGAAACCGGTGACGCGGCTCGCGTCGGAGTCGAGCACGATGTCGGTCGCGGTCTTGCAGACGATGCCGTAGGTGCACAACCCGTGCAGGATGGGCGCGGGAAACCCGGCGGCGCGGGCGAATTCGGGGTCGGAGTGCAGCGGGTTGCGGTCGCCGGACATCCGGTAGAGCAGCGCCTGCTGCGGCAGCGTCGGCGTGGTGACGTCGAAATCCGGGGCGCGATCGGGCAGTTCGCTCTTGGTGCTCGGTCCGCGCTCGCCGCCGAAGCCGCCCTCGCCTTTGGCGAAGATCGAGGAGCGCTCGGTCCACAGCGGCGCTCCGTCGGAGCCGGTGACGGTGTGCTCCTGCACGATGACCGCGGCCGAGCCCTTGTCCCAGATCTCGGCGATCCGGCTGACCTTGGTCGCCTTGCCCGCGGCCGGGATCGGCCGGTGCACCTCGACCTCCTGATGACCGTGCACCACCTTCGCCAGATCGATCTCGACGCCGGGGAAGCTCACCCTGGGCGGCTCGGTCTCGTGCACGGTGGCCGCGACGGTGGCGAAGGTCGGCAGCACCTGGGGTTCCCGATCGTCGAGATAGCGCAACTCGGCAGGCTCGGTCCAGCGCGTGCCCGCGCCGAGGCCCAGTTGATAGAGCTGCACGTCCGACGGGGTCCAGGCGAACTCCCGGCTCGGGAGCTCCGCGCCGAGCGCGATCTTCGGGTCGATGGGCATCAGTTCTCCTTGTGCATGAATGTGGATCGATCCGGATCTACCGCGCCGCGCCCGAGGCCGCGCCGGAAATAGATGCGCCTTCGGTTCGATCCTGCTCAGCGCGACCGCGGCTCGCCAGTGCGCCGTCCGGTCGGTGGGATGGGCGAGTCGCGGTGTGGCTCGTGCTCGCCCGCGCCCCGCATCTCGTTCTCATCCTTCGTCAGGCCTCTACCGCGGCGACTGCGGGCTGCTCCTTCTTGCGCTCGACGATGTCCAGCACCGCGAGGTAGCCGAAGGCGATCGCGGGGCCGATGGTGGCGCCGGGCCCGGCATAGGTGTGGCCCATCACCGGTGTGGAGCAGTTGCCGGAGGCATACAACCCCTCGATGACGCTGCCGTCCTCGCGCAGCACCCGCCCGGCGGTGTCGGCCACCAGTCCGCCCTTGGTGCCCAGATCGCCCGGCACGATCTTGGCGGCGTAGTACGGGCCCTCCACCAGCGCGGCCAGGCACGGGTTGGGCCGCACGGTCGGATCGCCGTAGTACCGGTCGTAATGGCTGTCGCCGCGGCCGAAGTCCTCGTCCTTCCCGGTCTCGGCGAAGCCGTTGAAGCGGGTGACGGTCGCGGCCAACTCGTCGGCGGGCACGTCGATCTTGCGTGCCAATTCCTCGATGCTGTCGGCCTTGACGATGAAGTCGTTTTCCATCCACCGGGACGGAAAACGCTGACCGGGCTGTAGCCCGGCGAAGATGTAGCGGTTCCGATAGCGCTGGTCGAACACCAGCCACGCGGGGATGTTCTCGCCCGGCCCCTCGCCCTGCCCGTACTCGCCGCCGTACATGGTGTGCACTGCCTCGACGTAAGGAGCGGACTCATTTCCGAATCGCTTGCCGTCGGCGTTCACCATGATGCTGCCGGGCAGGTTCCGTTCGGCCAGCGCGAACCACGGTTTGCCGCCCTTGAAGATGGTCGGCCCCCACCAGGCGTCCTCCATGAAACCGATGGCCGCGCCCGCCGCCATGCCCGCTTGGATGCCGTCGCCGGTATTGGCGGCCGCGCCGGTGGTCCACTCGGTGGTGATGGGCTGGCGCTGGTATTTGGTGCGCATTTCCGCGTTGTGCTCGAAACCGCCGCTGCCGAGGACGACGCCGTAGCGGGCGGTGAAGGTGACCGGCTCGCCGTCGTGCAGCGCGTTGACGCCGGTGACGACGCCGTTCGTCACCACGAGGTCGGTCATCGGGGTGTTCAGCAACAGCGGCACGTTCGCGTCCATGAGCCCCTTGCGCATGCCCGCGATGATGGCCTGCCCCATGCCGACGATGTGTTTGCGGGTGAACTTGGCCCAGTAGGTGCGCGCGCCGACGCGCATCGCCCGGAGCATGCCCTTCGGATGCCGCCGAATCAGATTGAGCCGGACGAAGTCGGCCTGCATGACCACTACGTTCAGCGGAGCCTTCGCGTACGGCGGCTCCAGGTTGAACCGCTCGTCGCCGAGGATCTTCGTGTCGAACGGCTTGGGCTCGCACGAGCGCCCCTCGGGCCGCCCGCCCGGCGCTTCGGGATGGTAGTCGGAGTAGCCGGGCACCCACGTCATCTTCAGGGGCGAGTGATCGAGCACGAAGTCCAGCGCTTCGGCCCCGCGATCGATGAAGGTGTCGACCCGTTCGGAGGGGACGACGTCGCCGATGATGCTGTGCAGGTAGGTCCGTGCGTCCTCGCGGTCGTCGGGCCGACCGGACGCGCGCAGCGCCTTGTTGCCCGGGATCCACACGCCGCCGCCGGAGCGCGCGGTCGACCCGCCGTAGTGCGCGGCCTTCTCGATGACCACCACGCTCAGGCCGTTGTGGGCCGCGGTGAGGGCGGCGGTCATGCCGGCGGCGCCGCTGCCGACCACCACCACGTCGTATTCCCGATCAGTCATGTAGAACACGTTATAGAATGGACGCGCCATTGGTCTATGTTGTGTGGCAGAAGACTTGCTCGACGTTCTGTTTGTCGAGGAAACTTGTTTCAGTTTCAGACCGGAGTTAAGAACATGGGCCTCGAATGGGACCTGGCCACCGACGTTGTCGTGGTCGGATACGGCGCCGCGGGGGCGGCGGCCGCGCTGGAAGCGACCGAGGCGGGCGCGCAGGTGCTCGTGCTCGAACGCTTCGCCGGAGGCGGCACGTCGGCGCTCTCGGGCGGCATCATCTACGCGGGCGGCGGCACCTCCGTGCAACGGGAGGCCGGGGTAGAGGACACCCCGGAGGCCATGTACGCCTACCTCGAGCGCGAGGTCGGCGACGCGGTCGCCCCCGAGACGTTGCGCCGGTTCGTCGACGAGAGCCCGGAACTGATCGAGTGGCTGAAGGCGCACGGCGTTCCGTTCGAAGCCTCGCTGTGCCCGTACAAGACTTCCTACCCCAACGACCACTACTACCTGTACTACTCCGGCAGCGAGATCTCCGGCGCGTTCCGCGACATCCCGGCCGCCCAGCGCGGACACCGGGTGAAGGGAAGGGGCACTTCGGGAAAGAAGCTCACCGGCCCGCTCGCCGCCGCCGCGTCCAGGGCGGGCGTGCGCGTGGAGCCCCTCACCCGGGTGACCGGATTGATCACCGACGGCGCGGGCGCGGTGATCGGCGTCGAGTGCCACACCCTGCGCGACGCGCCTGGCCGGGTCCGCGACCGCTACACCCGCATGGCGAACGTCGCGGCCAAGCCCGGCATCTACTACCCGCCGCTGCGACGGGCGCTGGAACAGCGGCTGGACCGGCTGGAACGCCGGTACGGCAGCACGATCCGGGTGCTCGCCCGGCGCGCAGTGGTGCTCAGCGCGGGCGGTTTCATCGCCAATCGCGAGTTGGTGCGACAGTACGCGCCCACCTTCCACGGCGGTCTCGCCCTCGGCACCACCGCCGACGACGGCAGCGGCATCCTGATGGCCGAGCAGGTCGGCGCGGCCGTGGATCACATGGACAACGTCTCCGCGTGGCGATTCCTGCTCCCGCCCAGCGCGTTCACCGCGGCGCTGCTGGTGGACGCCGATGGCAGGCGGGTGATCGACGAGACGCGCTACGGCGCCGCGGTCGGTAACAAGCTGATCACCGAGCACGGCGGCAAGGGGTGGCTGCTGGCCGACAACCCGCTGATGCGCGCCGCGATCGGGCAGATCGGCAAGCAAGGAGCCTGGTTCCAGCGCGGGCAGTTCGAGACCATGCGGCGCACCGCGATTCGCGGCGCGACGCTGGAGGAAGCCGCGGCGAAGGCGGGCATCGACCCGGCCGGGCTGCGCGCGACGGTCGACGCGCACAACACCGCGATCGAGACCGGCGCCCCCGATCCGGTCGGGAAACCCGCCGAGTTCACCGAACCGGTCCGCACCGGCCCGTTCTGGTTGTTGGATGTGGGCATCAAACCGAGCCTGGCCAACCCGTGCCCCATGCTCACCCTCGGCGGCGTCGTCGTGGACGAGCGCACCGGCGCGGTCAAGACGGCCGAGGGCGCCGACATCCCCGGGCTCTTCGCGGCCGGGCGCACCGCGGTCGGCGTCTGCTCCAAGTCCTACGTCAGCGGGTTGTCGCTGGCCGACTGCGTCTTCTCCGGCCGCAGGGCGGGGCGGTCCGCCGCGAGCGAGCAGGTCTCGGCGCTGGAAAACGTAACAGTGGAAGGAAATTAGCGTGCTGTCCGACGCGGTACGAACCGAACTGGCCGACGAACTCGAGCGCGCCGAGCGCGACCGGGTGGCGATCGATCCGCTGATCGCCCGCCACCCCGACATCGACGTGGTCGACGCCTACGAGATCCAGCTGATCAACATCCGCCGCAGGCTCGACGCGGGCGCGCGCGTGGTCGGGCACAAGGTGGGCCTGTCCTCGAAGGCCATGCAGCAGATGATGGGCGTGGACGAGCCCGACTACGGGCATCTGCTCGCGGAAATGGAAGTGTACGAGGACGTTCCGGTCGAAGCGGGCCGGTACCTGTTCCCCAGGGTCGAGGTGGAGGTCGGGTTCGTGCTCGGCGCCGACCTGCCCGGCGCGGAGTGCACCGAAGAGGACGTGCTCGCCGCCACGGTCGCCTTCGCGCCCGCGATCGAGTTGATCGACTCGCGGATCAAGGACTGGAACATCGGCCTGGCCGACACCATCTCCGACAACGCGTCTTCGGCGGGCTTCGTGCTCGGCGCGCAGCGTGTCGCGCCGAAGGACATCGACATCAAGGCCATCGACGCGGTGCTCACCCGCAGCGGCGAGGTGGTCGCCGAGGGCCGCAGCGACGCCGTGCTGGGCGATCCGGTGATCGCGGTGGCCTGGCTGGCGCGCAAGGTCGCGAGCTTCGGCGTCCGGTTGAAGGCCGGTGACATCGTGCTGCCCGGCTCGTGCACCCGCGCCATCGACGCCCGTCCGGGCGATGACTTCCACGCCGAGTTCGCCGGACTCGGCTCTGTCCGTTTGCAATTCACCTAGGGAGGCTGTCGTGTCCAACGGGACCGTCACCGCCGCGATCGTCGGGTCCGGCAACATCAGCACCGATCTGCTCTACAAACTGCTGCGCTCGCAGAAGATCCAGCCGCGTTGGATGATCGGAATCGACCCGGACAGCGAGGGGCTGAAGCGGGCGCGCGGGCTCGGGCTGGAAACCTCGCACGAAGGCGTGGACTGGCTGCTCGGGCAATCCGAACTGCCCGACCTGATCTTCGAGGCGACCTCGGCGTACGTGCACCGCGCCGCCGCCCCGCGCTACGCCGAAGCGGGCATCCGCGCCGTCGACCTCACCCCCGCCGCCGTCGGCCCCGCCGTCGTGCCGCCGGTGAACCTGGGCGCGAATATCGACGCGCCGAACGTCAACATGATCACCTGCGGCGGCCAGGCGACGATCCCGATCGTCGCCGCGGTGTCGCGGGTCGTCCCGGTGCCGTACGCGGAGATCGTCGCGTCGGTATCGTCGGTCTCCGCGGGCCCCGGCACCCGTGCGAACATCGACGAGTTCACCAAGACCACCAGTCGCGGCGTCGAGACCATCGGCGGGGCGCAGCGCGGCAAGGCCATCATCATCCTCAATCCGGCCGAGCCGCCGATGATCATGCGCGACACCATCTTCTGCGCCATCCCCGACGACGCCGACACCGACGCGATCGCCGACTCGATCCACCGGATGGTCGCCGACATCCAGCAGTACGTGCCCGGCTACCGACTGCTCAACGAGCCGCAGTTCGACGAGCCTTCGGTGGTCTCCGGTGGCATGGCCAAGGTGTCGGTGTTCGTCGAGGTGGAGGGCGCGGGTGACTTCCTGCCCCCGTACGCGGGCAACCTCGACATCATGACCGCCGCCGCTACGCAGGTCGGCGAGGTCATCGCCGAGCAGATCGTCACGGCCCGGGTGTAAGGAGCTTTCGACATGGCCTACTCAGCAGAACTCGACATCCGCGTCACCGACACCTCGCTGCGCGACGGATCCCACCACAAGCGCCACCAGTTCACCGCCACCGAGGTCCGCGACATCGTCGCCGCGCTGGACGGCGCGGGCGTGCCGGTGATCGAGGTGACCCACGGCGACGGCCTCGGCGGTTCGTCGTTCAACTACGGCTTCTCCAAGACGCCGGAGCAGGAACTGGTCACCATCGCGGCCGAGACGGCGAAGCGGGCGAAGATCGCCGTGCTGATGCTGCCCGGCGTCGGGGTGAAGGAAGACATCAAGATCTCTCAGGACAACGGCGCGTCCATCTGCCGGATCGCCACGCACTGCACCGAGGCCGACGTCTCGATCCAGCACTTCGGCCTGGCGCGGGAACTCGGACTGGAGACGGTCGGGTTCCTGATGATGTCGCACACCCAGCCGCCGGAGGTGCTCGCCAAGCAGGCGCGCATCATGGCCGACGCGGGCTGCCAGTGCGTCTACATCGTCGACTCGGCCGGTGCGCTGGTGCTCGAGCAGGTTTCCGACCGCGTCGCGGCGCTGGTGGCCGAACTCGGCGACGACGCGCAGGTCGGCTTCCACGGGCACGAGAACCTCGACTTGGCCGTGGCCAACTCGATCTACGCCATCCGCGCGGGCGCCAAGCAGATCGACGGCAGCGCACGGCGTTTCGGCGCGGGCGCGGGCAATACGCCGGTCGAGGCGCTGGTCGGCGTGTGCGACAAACTGGGGGTGAAGACAGGCATCGATTTCTTTGCCATCGCCGACGCCGCCGAAGACGTCGTCCGCCCCGCCATGCCGCAGGAATGCCTGCTCGACCGTCAAGCCCTGATGATGGGCTACGCGGGCGTCTACTCCAGCTTCCTCAAGCACGCCGAACGCCAAGCCGAGCGCTACGGCGTCTCGGCCGCCGAGATGCTCGTGCGCGCGGGCAAGCGCAAGCTGGTCGGCGGCCAGGAAGACCAGCTCATCGACATCGCGCTGGAACTGCAACGGGAGAAGGCGACCGTCTCCGCCTGAGTGGTCGAACGCAGCGGGCCGCGAACGAAGCCACCGTTCGCGGCCCGATCCGCCCAGAACACCGAATTATGTGTCGGTGGCACCGTCGGCGTGCGGCTCGTCCTAATCAGCGGAGTGTCCTAATTGTCCGTACCGGACGAGATACGCCTTGTCCGCGAGACTTTGCCAACCGCGTTCGGTCGGTTCCAACGACCGCCCACTCGTGGTTGGGTCCTTGGGCCACGGCTCCCGAATATGGATCTGGATATCGTCCTGGAGAATCAGAGCCAGTTCCATCGCGAACTCCTCTGCGGTCGCGCTACCCGGTTCGGTGGGGTCGAGGGCCGCGGCAGTGCCGGCATCAGGCACAGCAATGCGCACCAGAGCCTTCGGCTCGGGGCGCCCGGTCCGTTCGGCGAACCTGCGCCATTTATCGGAAGTTCCGGTTTCTACATGTACCGCAAATCCGAGCGAAGTTTCGATGTCGGAAGCGAGTAGCCTTGCGCCTCGGACGGCGTCATCTATGTCCACGTCCTGTATCCTGCCACGGCTGTCACGGGACGATGCATTCGTTGAGCGGTGTGATGTAGACGGTGCCATCCGGCGCCGTATGGAGGCCGTCCACATGCAGCACGTCGCCGCTCTTCCAGATGTTCTTGCCGTTACGGTAACGCGCCTGTCCAAAATGCAGCATGTCGTCCTTCTCTGATTTTTGTATTTTGCTTATCGGCGACTTATTGACGAATAAATGCCACTCGTATTCACCAGGTCGGTGGCTTAAGTCGTTGATGAACCACCACCACGTGTAGTAGCCGATCGGATCGCCATTATATGGCCTAATTTCAGATTTGAGAGTTCCATGCTCGGTCTTCAGCTGATAGTCGAGACATAGCGGAGGCGTAGCCTCTGCGACAGCGGGGAGTGCGACCTGGCCAGCGACGCAGCAGGCAATCGCCATCGCCGACATCGCCAGGGGGCGCCATCGTCGACGAATGCCTATCCTTCCGATGCCGTCGCGGGGTGCTGGTTTGATGCGGCGGCTGATCCCCGAGTTGGGCACGGCTCCGGCGCGTGCTACCACCGCTGGAGCGGGGGTTGTCGAGGTGCGTAAGATCGACCGAGCGGCGACGGCCTCGTGCAGACGATTCATCGTGTGTTCCTCACTTGAAGTCCGAGATCTCTTCTGTCTGTTAGGTTTCGACGCTTCAAACCCGGGCTCGGTTCCATCGATCTCAAGATTTTTTGGAGTTGTCCATAGCGCTGGCGCGGATCACCGGCGAGGTGTCCACGGGACTCGAGCACGCGGGTTCGTTCAGGCGACGGTCAAATCGTCGGGAACAGGTAGCTGTGCGCTGGATCGCCAGGCCCTGATGATGGGCTACGCGGGCGTCTACTCCAGCTTCCTCGAGCACGCCGAACGCCAAGCCGAGCGCTACGGCGTCTCGGCCGCCGAGATGCTCGTGCGCGCGGGCAAGCGCAAGCTGGTCGGCGGCCAGGAAGACCAGCTCATCGACATCGCGCTGGAACTGCAACGGGAGAAGGTGACCGTCTCCGCCTGACCGGGCGGACGCATCGGGGTTGCGAACGGACGTTCGCGGCCCCGTTCGACTGCGCGATAGGGCGGTCGAGTGAGTCGATCACGCGGAACTGAGAACCGCGGCGACAAAGGAAAGCACGTCCGGCTAGGCGGCGCCGACGATCCCTTCGTGATCGGTCTCGTAGTTGTGGAATTCGTATTTCGTTCCGGCGAGCGTGTATTGCGTGAGCAACAACCGAGTGAGCGCGATCGGAACAACGTTGTCGGTGGTGCCGTGCGCGACGAACACCGGGCCGCGATACCCCGAGGTCGGTACCGCCAGGTAGCGGGCGAGGGCGTCGGCCAGTGGGCTGCCCGCCACAGGCCGTCGGAGCACCGATCCGATCGAGATGCCCTGGACCGCCGCACGCCACTCCCGCTGGCACCGCTGGTCGATTCGAGCGGGCACGTCCGCACCTACGGGTGTAAGTGCGGCCGTCACCGTGTCGGGTGCGGCGAGTCGCATCCCGTTCAGCATGGCGGCGAGCAGGGCGGAGGAGCCTTCGAAGCCGGGACGTCCGGCACATACGGTCCGGCGAGTGCGAGAACTTCCTCGATGTTCGACGGTGGCGCGAGCGCCGCGGTGCCACGGAATTCGAGTTCGGGTGCGTAGATGTCGGCGATGCCGCCCGTGTTGAGTGCGGCGTGCCCGCCCTGCGATACACCCGTCACCGCCCACCTGGGCGCGAGCGCGGCGTCGACGTGGCGGGCGGCGCGGACGAGGTCGACGGTCGCCGTGGCCTCGGTGCGCGACTGGAGATAGGGATGCGTGGTGGCCGCGCCGGCGCCGAGGCCGACATAGTCCGGCGCGACGACCGCGTACCCCTCCAGCAGCCGCTGGACGATGGGCACGTCGTAGCGCGGGTTCGTGCTGATCCCGCACGTCGCGCCGAGCTCGCTGGTCCCGTGCTCCCATGCGACGATCGGCCAACCGCCCGGGGGAGGTGTTCCGGCCGGTGTCGCGAGCACGCCGGTCGCCGTCGTCGGCGCTCCGGTGGGGCACTCGGTGACGTACTCGACGAAGCGGGCAGATTCGATGCCACCCCATCCGCCCAGAAAACTATGTGAACTGACCACCGAGCCCAGTCCCGTTGTCGGCCAGGTGGCGTCGGTCGGCCTACTTCGACGTGCGGTCCAGCGGAGGGAGGCGGCGAACCCTGCTAGGCCTATCGATTGTCAGAAGCCCAGTGCAGCGTGACAGGCTGTGGACGGCGGAAGGGTCACGCCGCCGATATGCTACCCGGCTACCTAGCTCATCGACATCGCGCTGGAACTGCAACGAGAGAAGGCAACCGTCTCCGCCTGAGCGGTCGAACGCAGCGGGCCGCGAACGAAGCCACCGTTCGCGGCCCCATCTTTACGGCGCTCAGGTCCGCCGTGCCGCACAACCCCGCGGCTACGGCAACGGCGGGAGGGGGAAGCGGAGTACTGCCCCGGCCAGGTGTTTCTTCAGTTCGGTGTCGGCCTTGACGTGCCGGACGGAGCCGCTCTCGTCGATGACGCTCTGGGCGAGTTCGTCCAGGATGTCCTCGGTCGGCCGAAGCCGGTCGCCGGACACAGGGCACTCGTCGCCGGACAGGCCCAGCCAACCGCAGCTGTCGCAGACCACCCCGTTGACCATCGCGCCGTCCTGGATGAGCAGGGTGTCCACCGCCTTGGCGGTAGCGGCCCGCAGGCAGTTCGCGACGTCCACGACGGCCGGGTTGCCGGTGGCGATTCGCTCCAGCACCTCACCCACCCGGCGGACATCGACGTCCCGCTCGTAATGCGTCACGATCTCGGTCGCGTCCTGTTTCACCTCACCGACCGTCACCGAGCCCGTGTCGATGGTGAACGTGCCCGCGACGCGCTCCCGGAGTTCGCGCGGCAGGGTGTCCACGAAGCGCGGTATCTCGTCGCGATGGCCACCCACCGCGAGCAGGTCGTAATCGTCCTCGGCGAACATCTCCGCCACCTTGGCCGCCGTATGCCGGTAATGCTTCTTGAGCAGCTCGTCCGCCTTGTGGTGCACCTTGTTCTCGAGCCGGTTCGCCGCGTAGTTGGGATCGCGCAGCGCGGGATCCCGGATCTGGCGCGCCTCCTCGATCTCATCGGCGAACAGCTCCCACACCGCCGCGGTCGCCCGGTCCACCACCGCCACGCAGCAGCGGGCGTATTCCTCGAGCACGGCCAGCAGCGGCCGGGTCCAGGCCACCGCGTCCACTACGACTCGGTCGTGAACGGCGTGCGGAAGTTGCACCGCCTCGAACATGTTCTTGCCGCCGCAGGCGAACATCGCGACCGCGCCCGGCTGCCAGTTGTCCGACTGGACGGTTTCGCGCATCCGGTCCAGGTCGTCGCGGACCGACAGCCTGGCCGCATGGTCCGACGACTTGCCCTTCACCACCGGGTTGACCCCGTCCGCCATGCTGTTCACCCGGCTCAGCAGCCCCGAGCGCTCGCCCGGATCCACCGGAACGTGCGCGTACATCGATACGACGGGAATGCCGTCACCGTCCATCCGGCGTATCCGTCCGATCGTCTCGGCTGTGATCATCGCTCCTCGCTTCCAGCGTGGTTCCCGCGGGCCGCGATCTGCGGCGCTTCGTACACCACGGTGTCGAGCTGGGCGTGGCAGAACCTCCAGAACGCCCGGACGACTCGCTCGACCTCATTATTCTCCTTTGTCGCGGCGGCCGCGCCTCGGTTCGCTGGGTCCAGCGCCGGGGCGCACGTTCACCCGGCGGCATTGAGCACTTCACGAGTGGCACATGAGCGTGTGGGTATCTCGGGTTTCGCCGCGCTCATGTGCCACTCGCGAAGCAGGTCGGGTGTGGGATCGCTGCCCCGGTAGGTTGAACCCGTGGCGGCGATGATCGCGAGGCCACTCGGATCGTCGCGGTCTGCGTCGCAACCGTCGAGAGGAGAACGAATGACCATCGACATTCGCAAGGTGACCGTTCTGGGCACCGGGGTGCTCGGTTCCCAAATCGCCTTTCAGACCGCCTTTCGCGGTTTCGAGGTGACGGCCTACGACATCGACGACAAAGCGCTGGCCGCGGCCAGGGAGCGGTTCGACAAACTCGCGGCGGTCTACCGCGAGCAGGTACCCGGCGGCGAGGACGGCAAGGCGGAGCAGACGGCGGCGGGCATCACGCTCAGTTCCGATCTGGCTCGAGCGGTGCAGGACGCGGACCTGGTCATCGAGGCCATTCCCGAGGTGCTGACCGTCAAGCAGCAGACCTACGAGAAGCTCGGCCAGGTCGCACCGGAGCGCACCATCTTCGCCACCAACTCCTCCACCCTGCTGCCGAGCGCCATGAAAGACTTCACCGGCCGCCCGGACCGGTTCCTCGCGCTGCATTTCGCGAATCAGGTGTGGCACTTCAACACCGCCGAGATCATGGGCACCGCCGACACCGACCCGACGGTGTACCAGGCCGTGGTCGACTTCGCCTCGGAGATCGGCATGGTGCCGATCGAAATCCACAAGGAGAAAGCCGGTTACGTGCTGAACTCGCTGCTGGTGCCGTTGCTCAACGCGGGCATGAGCCTGGCGGAGGGCGGCTACGCCGATCCCGAAGCGGTGGACAAGACCTGGCAGATCGGCACCGGGGCGCCGGCCGGTCCGTTCCGCATCCTCGACATCATCGGACTGACCACGCCATACAACATCCTCGTCAACAACGAGGACGAGGACTCCCAACGGCTGGCCCAGTGGTTGAAGGAGAACTACATCGACAAGGGCAAGCTCGGCATCGCCACCGGCGAGGGTTTCTACAAATACTGACCAGCGAGAGCGGTGAACGCGAGTTTCGCCGCGCTCATACACCACTCGTGGAGTAAGGGCGGCTGATCGAGGTCGAGCGCTTTATGCGCTATACCGCGACGATCTCGAGCATGCTTTCCAGCCCGCGGAAATCCGCGCTATTGCGGGTGTAGAGCGGTAGTCCACGTGCTGACGCGATTGCCGCGATGAGCAAATCCATCCGGCGGGGCCGCGGGTCGCGTTTCGCTGCCAGGGTGAGTGCTACCAGGGTGCCGTAGCGTGTCGCGGCGTCCTCGTCGAAGGGCAGCGGATCAAAATCCACGATGGCGGCACCGAGTTGCTCGGATCGCGCGGCTCGAGTGACAGTGTCTTTCGCCATGGCGACACCTTGGTGCAATTCGGCTAACGTGATCGCCGTTATCTCACACAACTGAGGCAAAGAAGCGGGATCCAGCGTGCCCAGGTCGATGTAGGCGCAGGTGTCCAATACGCCCGACGCATGCCGCTGGGTCATGAACGCGATCCCCACGCATCGTCGTCGCCGACTCGATCTTCCGTTCCGAAGAATTCGTCGGCCTCTTGCCGCATGCGGGCGAAGTCGACACGCGGTAGTTTGCGATGCCGTTCAACGAGTTCTTCCGTCGTCAGGCGGCGCTTTCGGCTGACCGGCCGCACTTCGGCGACCTCGACCCCATTTCGGGTTACGCGGAAGGTCTCCCCGGCCTCGACCGCATCCATGACCGCCGCTGAGTGGTTGCGGAACTCGCGCTGAGTGATCACCTTCATAACGTCATCGTAGCCCGCTGTAGCGCGGGGAGCTACGGCGTTACCCCCTCGGCTCGCGCCCCTACAACCAGGTATCCAGCGTGGTCGTCGTAAGGAAATGCTCCAGGTCGGCGCGCCACGGGGCCGGGGTGGTCTTCTCCGGTTCGATGGCGGTGTACTGGCCCCGGTAGAACAGCAGGGGGCGGCCGGTGGTGGTCGTTTCGGACAGGACTTGGACCCGGCCGATCACGATGTAGTGGTCGCCGCCGTCGATGACGTTGTCCACCTTGCACTCGATGGTGGCCAGCGCTTCGTCCAGGACCGGGAGTTCCAGGTCGGAGGTGTGCCACGCCGCGCCGGCGAACTTGTCGGGTTCGCGGGAGCCGAAGCGGGCGCACAGTTCGCGCTGCTGTTCGGCGAGGACGTTCACGCAGAAGTGCCCGGATTTCTCGATCGCCGCCCAGGACCGGGACGCCTTGGTGGGGCAGAACAGCACCAGCGGCGGTTCGAGGGAGAGGGCGGCGAAAGACTGGCACGCGAAGCCGATCGGCACTCCGTCGTCGTCGAAGGTGGTGATCACGGTGATGCCGGTGCAGAACTGCCCCAGCACATTCCGGAACTGCCGTGGATCGATCTCGGATCCGTCCGCGGTCATCGCTTCGCTCGCCCTCTCGGTCACTGCTGCCGTTGCCCCACGGTGAAGTCGTGGCCCCACAGGCTCACCGCGGTCGATTCTCGCGCGATCCAGTCGTGGTCGTCCACTTCCAAGCCCTCGCAGCCGAATTCGACGTCGAATCCGCCCGGCGTCTTCATGTAGAAGGAGAGCATCTTGTCGTTGACGTGCCGTCCGAGCGTCGCCGACATCTTGACCTTCTTGCGCAGCGCGCGGTCCAGGGTCAGGCCGACGTCGTCGGCGTTCTCCACCTCGAGCATCAGATGCACAATGCCGCTCGGCGTCGGCATGGGCAGGAACGCCAGCGAGTGGTGGCGCGGATTGCAGCCGAAGAAGCGCAGCCAGGCGGGCTCGCCGTCGGCCGGGCGACCGACCATCTGCGGTGGCAGCCGCATGGAGTCGCGCAGCCGGAAGCCCAGCACGTCGCGGTAGAACTCCAGCGCCGCTTTGTCGTCCTTGGTGCTGAGCACCACGTGCCCGAGCCCCTGCTCCTCGGTGACGAACCGGTGCCCGTATGGACTGACGACCCGGCGATGCTCCAGCGCCGCGCCGTGGAAAGCCTCGAGCGTGTTGCCGGACGGGTCGTCGAACTTGATCAGCTCGTACACCCGGCGATCGGCCAGCTCGGTGGCCGTGCCCTCCTTGTAGGGCACGCCCGCCGCGTCGAGTCGGTTGCGGACGTCCTGCAACTCCTCGGCGTTCGCGGTCTCCCAGCCCGAGACCTGTAGCCGGTCCTTCTCGCCGGGAACGATCACCAGCCGGGCCGGGAACTCGTCCATGCGCAAGTACAGCGCTTCGGGGTCGGTGCCCTTGCCCTCGACCATGCCGAGGACCTTCAGGCCGTACTCCCGCCAGGCGGCCATGTCGGTCGCCTCGATACGCAGATATCCCAGTGAGCGGATGCCCATCACTTCTCCTTGACGCCCGCGAGGAAATCGATCGCGAGCCGGTTGAATTCGTGGAACTTCTCCAGCTGTGCCCAGTGCCCGCAGCCACCGAAGACGTGCAGCTGCGCGCGCGGGATCACCTTGGTCGCCAACAGCGCGCCGTCGAGCGGGTTGACCCGGTCCTCCCGGCCCCAGATCAGCAGCACGGGCTGACGCAGTTGGTAGGCGTCGCGCCAGAGCATGCCCTTCTCGAAGTCCGCGCCGGCGAACGACTTGCCCATCGCCCTGGTCGCGGCCAGCGCCTCGGGCGTGCTCGCCGAGGCGAACCGCTCCTCGATCAGCTCCTCGGTGATGAGCGACTGGTCGAAGACCATGATGCGCAGGAACGCCTCCAGGTTCTGCCTGGTCGGCTCGAAATTGAATTTCGAGAGCAGCTTCACGCCCTCGGTGGGGTCGGGCGCGAACAGGTTGGTGCTCAGCCCGCCCGGCCCCATCAGGATCAGCTTTCCGGCCCGGTCCGGGTAGTCGAGTGCGAACCGGACCGCGGCGCCGCCGCCGAGCGAGTTGCCCAGCAGGTGCACTCGCGACGTGATCTCCAGGTGGTCGAGCAGGTCCTTCAGCGCCGACGCGCTGTGCACGAAGTACTGCGGATGCTCGGTGGGCTTGTCCGAGCGGCCGTAGCCCGGCTGGTCGACCGCGATCACGTGGAAGTGCTCGGCCAGCACCGGGATGTTGCGCGCGAAGTTCGACCACGAGGACGCGCCAGGCCCGCCGCCGTGCAGCAGGACGATCGTCGGCTCGTTCCCGACGCCCGCCTCGTGGTAGTGCAGCCGCAGATCGGGCCGCACCTGCGCGTAGCGCGAGGTCGATTCGGCGGTGAGTTCCGCGGTAGAGGTCACGGTCGTCCTCCTAGACCATGCCGTCGGTGACGGGCAGGCCGAACTCGTGCGTGCCGTACATCAGGTAGGCGCGCTCGGGATCGTTGGCCGCGTGCACCCGGCCCGCGTGCGCGTCACGCCAGAAGCGTTGCAGCGGTGTGCCATTGGCCAGCGCGGTGGCGCCGGAGCTCTCGAACAGCTTGTCGATCGCGGCGATCGAGCGGCCGGTGGCGCGCACCTGGTCGCGCCGCGCCCGCACGCGCAGGTCGAACGGGATCTCCTTGCCCGCCGCCAGCAGTGCGTACTCGTCGGCGACGTTGCCCGACAGCTGCCGCCACGCGGCGTCGATGTCGCTGGCGGCCTCCGCGATGCGCACCTTGGCGAACGGGTCCTCCTTAGCCTTCTCGCCCGCGTAGGCCGCGCGCACCCGCTTGCCCTGGTGTTCGACGTGCGCCGCGTAGGCGCCGTAGGCCATGCCCACGATCGGGGTGGAGATGGTGGTGGGATGGATTGTGCCCCAAGGCATCTTGTAGACCGGATCGGTATTCTGCTCCAGACCGGGCGATTTCAGTTCGCTCATGGCACGGAAGCTGAGGAACCGGTGCGAGGGCACGAAGACGTCCTTCACCACGACGGTGTTGGAGCCGGTGCCGCGCAGGCCGACCACGTTCCACACGTCATCGATGCGGTAGTCGTCGCGCGGGATGAGGAAGCTGCCGAAGTCCACCGGCTTGCCGTCCTTGATCACCGGGCCGCCGAGCACCGCCCAGGTGGCGTGATCGCAGCCGGACGACCAGGCCCACGCGCCGTTGACGAGGTAGCCGCCGTCGACGACCGTGCCCGCGCCCATGGGCGCGTAGGAGGAGGAGATCCGCACTTCGGTGTCCTCGCCCCAGACGTCCTCCTGCGCCTGCTGCGCGAACAGCGCGAGGTGCCAGTTGTGCACGCCGACAATGCCGGCCACCCAGCCGGTGGAGCCGCACGCGCCGGCGATCTTGCGCACGGTGTCGTAGAAGACCACCGGATCGGCGGCGTGACCGCCCCACTGCTTGGGCTGGAGCAACCGGAAGAAGCCGGTCTCCTGCAACGCCTTCATGCTTTCGTCGGGGATGCGCCGCAGGTCCTCGGCCTCCTGTGCGCGTTCACGCAACGTCGGCAACAGCGCTTCGACCCGTTCGGTCACTTCTTGCGTCATCTCGGGACCTGCTCCTGCCTGGTCGGTTGATGTCCGGAATCTCATTTGTCTCTGAGACTAGAACACGTTCCTATTTATGTCGAGAACCGGTGTTCACCCCCGCGTGGACATGCGCTCATGCAGGAAGTGAGGTGAATCGCTGGCGTCAAGGACGCCAGTTTTGTAACGTGTTCTAGTACAGATGGAGGAGGAATCGCGATGGCAGTTACCCCACAGGGCGGCGGTGCGAAGGTCCGGGAGCTGGATGTCGGCACCGTACCGACCCGCTATGCGCGGGGATGGCATTGCCTGGGTCTGGCCAAGACGTTCCGGGACGGCAAGCCGCACGCGGTGAACGTTTTCGGCACCAAGCTCGTCGTCTGGGCCGACAGCAGCGGTGAACTGCGGGTGCTCGACGCCTACTGCAGGCACATGGGCGGCGACCTGAGCATGGGTGAGGTCAAGGGCGACGACATCGCCTGTCCGTTCCACGACTGGCGCTGGTCGGGGACCAACGGCAAGTGCACCGCGATTCCGTACGCGCGGCGGGTGCCGCCGCTGGCGCGCACCAGGAAGTGGACCACGCTGGAGCGCAACGGCCAGCTGTTCGTCTGGCACGACCACGAGGGCAGCCAGCCGCCGCCCGAGGTCACGATCCCGCACATCAAGGGCCCCTACACCGACGCCGACGGCAACCCCAGCGAGCAACTCGACAGCGGGTGGACCGACTGGACCTGGAATTCGATGCTGATCGAGGGCGCCAACTGCCGCGAGATCATCGACAACGTGGTCGACATGGCCCACTTCTTCTACATCCATTTCGCCTTCCCGACGTACTTCAAGAACGTCTTCGAGGGTCACATCGCCACCCAGTTCCTGGAGACCAAGGGCAGGCCGGACATCGGCATGGCCTCCAAGTACGGCGGTGACACGCTGCTGAAGTCCGAGGCCTCGTACTTCGGGCCCTCGTACATGATCAACCCGCTGATCAACATCTACAGCGGTTACGAGGTCAAGAGCGTCCTGATCAACTGTCACTACCCGGTCACGCAGGACTCCTTCGTCCTGCAATGGGGCATCACGCTGGAGAAGCCCAAGGGCGTCGAGGGCGAGATGGCGACCAAGCTGGCCGAGAAGATGACCGAGGGCATCAGCGTCGGCTTCCTGCAGGACGTCGAGATCTGGAAGCACAAGTCCAAGGTCGAGAACCCGCTGCTGTGCGAGGAGGACGGGCCGGTCTACCAGCTGCGTCGCTGGTACGACCAGTTCTACGTCGACCTGGCCGACGTCACCGAGAAGATGACCCAGCGCTTCGAGTTCGAGGTGGACACCACCAAGGCGAACGAGGCGTGGGAAGCCGAGGTCGCCGAGAACCTGCGGCGCAAGCGCGAGTCCGAGGAAGCCGAGGCGAGCGTCTGATGGCGGCCACCTGGGCGAAGGCACCCGATTTCGCCGATCAGCCCGCTCGGCGAGCCGAAGTGCGCGCCCAGACGGTGGTCGACAGGCAGCGGTATCTGGAGGACGGCCTGACGCCCCTGCGGTGCCGGGCCTGCCGGAGTCAGGTGCTGGTGCGCAAGAGCAGCACCCACCAGACATCGGTGCAGTGGACCGGCAACCCGGCCGAGCACTGCCCGGTTTTCGCCGCACTGAGCGCGACCGGTCACGGGCCGGGTCGCCCGGACTCGTGTCCGGATCTCGAGCGCACCATCGCCTGGGCCGTGGACGAGGGCGTGCTCGAAATTCCTGAGTGATCAGGCTGTTCGGGATCGGCGGGCGGCGATCGATTCGCCCGCCGATCACCGCGGCGGTGACCGCGCTGTCGCGGCCGAGTCGTGCTCCGACTACGTTGACGGGAACAAAAGAGACCTTCGTGCCGAAACGGATCAGTCCGATTCGGCGCCGCAGGAGGGAGTTTCCGCGATGCTGGTGCGGCATCTGGACTGCGCGACCATGTGCCCGGTCGGCGGACGAGCGCTGCTCGGCAGCGGTGGTCTGCTGACCGGCGGGCTGGTCGGCCATTGCCTGCTCGTCGAGTCCGACGACGGGCTGGTGCTGGTGGACACGGGCTTCGGCATGGCCGACGTGCTCGACCGGGGCAGGCTCGGTTTCGGTACCTCGCGGTTGCTGCGTCCCCGGTTGCGCCCCGAACTCACCGCGCTGCACCAGATCCGCGGGCTGGGCTATCGGCGCGAGGACGTCCGGCACATCGTGCTCACCCATCTCGATCTCGATCACGCGGGCGGGCTGTCCGACTTCCCCGACGCCACCGTGCACGTCTTCGCCGACGAACTCGACGCGGCGACCCAGCGCCCCACCCTCGGGGAGAAGCTGCGGTATCAGCCGCGCCAATGGGAACACGGCCCCCGCTGGCTGGCCCACGAGACCGGCGCGGACACCTGGTTCGGCTTCACCGCCGTCCCGGTGCTCGAGGACATCATGCTGATCCCGCTGGTCGGCCACACGCGCGGGCACAGCGGCGTCGCGGTCCGGCAGAGCGACGGATGGTTGCTGCACTGCGGCGACGCCTATTTCCACCACCGGCAGCTGTCGGCGGGGAAGGCGCGTCCTCCGGTCGGCCTCGGCGTATTCGAGATGTTCGCGAGCACGCTCGGACGAGAGCGGGTGGAGAACCTGGAACGGCTGCGCACGCTGCACGCCGACCACGGCGACCGGGTGCGGATGTTCTGCGCGCACGATCCGCACGAACTCGAGCGATTCGCCGCCGTGCCGGTGCGCTGAGCCCGGTCAGTCCAGCCGGAAATCCGCGAAGTCGAATCCCGGCGCGACGATGCAGCTGACCAGCACGTATTCCGCAGTCGCCGGCCGCGCCGACTGGCTGACCCCGCCCGGCACCACGGCTTGGAGCGCCTGACCGTGTTCCAGCTCGGGGCCGAGGATCACCTCCTCGCCGCCGATCTCCAGCGCCAGCGGTCCGCCGCGGTGCCAGAGCCACAGCTCGTCGGAGCGCACCGTGTGCGGGGCGGACCGCTCGCCCGGCAACAGCAGGAAATGGATCGCGGTGGCGGCGGCGCGCGGGCCCGGATAACCCTCCGGTGTGAATTCCACCGGGCTGCGCCAGGTTTGGCGGTACCAGCCGCCTTCGGGATGCGGCGCGAGATCGAGTGCGACGGCGAGCGGCGGTCGATTGTCGGTCATCGTTCGACTATGCCCGATCCTTCGCCGACGCTCAGCTTCCCTCGATACGCCAGGTGATACCGAAAGGCGCGAGCGCGTCCAGGAAATCGGCGGGGTCGAACGCCTCCGCCGGCGCGAGGGCACCGGGCGCCGCGGCTCCGTCGGCCAAGCGGACCGCCGACTCCACCGCCATCAACGCCGAATCGCGGTAGGAGTCGACGCCGCTGAGCACGCCGCGGACCTGCCGCCCGTCCGCGCCGAACGCGTCGACGACGAGGTCGTAGCGCAGGTCCGTGCCGGGCGCGTCGGGCAGCGTGTCGATCAGTTCGGCGGTGAACCCGCTGAGTGTGTCGAGGATCGAGGTGGCGAGGACGCCCTCGACGTAGGAGACGTCCGAGTGCCGCGGGATGGTCAGGACCGGGGGCTGCGGAAATTTGGCGACGATGGTCGGCTCGGTGTCACCGGGGAAGGTCATCTTCTCGCGGCGCGCCGTCGCGCCGGTGCGCAGTTCGCCGTCGGCGTAGTGCCAGCCGCCGCCGCGGAACCAATCCAGACTGGCGAGCACCGTCTTCGCGCTGCCTTTGGAACCATTGCCGCCGCTCTTGCTCAGGTGGCTCAGCACCACCTCGGCGGGCCCGGGCACCCGGCGGGTGACGAGGTGTGCCAGCAGGTCGCCGGGGAGGTTGCTGTCGGTGACGCCGGAGATCACGGTGACGCCGGCCGCCGCCGCGCGCGGTCCGAACTCGTCGAGCACGCGCTTCAGGAAAAGCTGCTCGCCGGACATGTCGGTGTAGTGCGCACCCGCGTCGATCGCGGCGGCCAGCACCGCCGAGCCGTGCTCGACATAGGCGGGCAAGCTGCTGATCACCACATCCGCTCCGGTGAACGCGGTGACGAGAGCCGTGTGATCGGACAGGTCGGCTACCCGGATGTCAGCTCCAGGCAGGTCCGCGGCATCGGCAGCGGCTCGGACGCGATCGGCGTTGCGGCCCACCAGGATCGGGTCGACGCCGCGGCGACGCAGTTCGGCGAGCAGGTAGCCGCCGGTGTGTCCGGTCGCGCCGTAGACGGCGATGGTGGCGGTGGTTTCGGTCGATGTCATGAATAGAAAGCTATTGGCATCTCATGAGCCGGACAATGCGTAGACCGCTCGATATTTTGTCCGAAACACTCATATTCGGAGTGCTACGGTGAATGGGTGGACATTCTCAGCGAGGCCATCGCGGCCATCCGCACCGGCAGTCCCACCTCCGGCCTGTTCATCCGGCACGCTCCGTGGGGCCGGCGGTATCCGGTAGTGCCGGGCGCGGGTTTCCACGTGGTCTTGCAGGGCTCTTGCTGGGTGGTGCCGCCGGACGGCGAACCCATCGCACTCGGCGTGGGGGACGTGCTGTTCATGCCGCGCGGGGCCGACCACGACTTGGTGGACAGTCTGGACACCCCGGTCACGGAGACCGCGCAGCCCGGTGAGCCACGGGAGATCGTCGGGCCGGGCGTGCGGACCGCCTTGCTGTGCGGCGCTTACGAACTCGGCCGCAGCCGCACCCATCCGATCCTCGACGAGTTGCCCGAGTTCATCCATCTGCCCGCGCGTCCGGGGCGACATCCCGCGCTGCGCGGCGCGGTCGACCTGCTGGCCGCGGAGATCGCCGAGCCCCGTCCGGGCAGTGACGCGGCCGTGCCGGCGATCCTCGAGACGTTGCTGCTGTTCATCCTGCGCGCCTGGTTCGACGAGCAGTCCGACCTGTGCTCCTCCGGCTGGGCGGGCGCCTTCGCCGATCCCGCGGTCGCGGCGGCCCTGCGCGCCGTGCACGAGGAGCCCGCCCGCGCCTGGACCGTCGCCGACCTCGGTGACATCGCGGGCGTCTCCCGCGCGACCCTCGCGCGTCGCTTCCTCGCGACGGTCGGCGAACCGCCCCTGGCTTATGTGACCCGCTGGCGCATGCTGACCGCCGCCCGCTTGCTCCGGGACACCGACAGCAGCCTCGGTGCGGTGGCCCGCCGGGTCGGATACGCCTCGGAGTTCGCCTTCGCGAAGGCCTTCAAACGCGAATACGGTGTGGCGCCAGGCCAATATCGCCGTGCGGCCGACAGTCCGCCGCTGGTCGCGGTCTGACCAGGCAGCAGCCGCGCGTTCATCGGCCAGACCTGCGGATGAAACTCCGTGCGCGGTCGCGGTGTGCGCGGGGGCGGCTACGTGCGAGGACTATCCGGCCTGCCCACGCCGCAAGACGCGGCGGACGGGAACGACGCCGAACGGACGGGCGAGCGGGCTGTCCTCGGACTCAGCTGAACGGCGAGCGGGGCCGTTCCTGGAGTGCACCGTCGACGTAGATGTCGACCTTCTCGTTGTAGAAGCAGACCAGCCCGGCGACCTTCTGGCTCTCCGGAAGCGGCGTGCGGTAGCCCCACGCATAGTCGGGATACTCGTTGCCGCCGACGCGGACGGTCCAGTAGTCGGCGGTGCCCTTGTACGGGCAGCTGGTGTGGGTGGCCGACGGGTACAGCAGATCCATGCGGACGTCCGTCATCGGCAGGTAGTACCGCGCGGGCAGACCCGTTTCGAAGAGGATGCGCGGCCCGTGCGAGTCGGCGACGGTGACCCCGTCGATCTCCACCCGCACATGCCGGGAGCTGGCCAGGATGTCGACGCGTGAGTACGGGTTGCGCGGGTGGACGTAGATCGGTTCGTCCTCCTCGAACCACTCGTCCATCGCGCCCCACTCCAAGCGAACCAGCTCGCGCAATTCGGTCAGCGGCGACTCGTGGTAGCGCAGCGCCGCGCCGCCCGCTGTCGTGCCGTCGACCATGAGGTCGTAGACCGTCGCGTCGCCGCGGCTGGTGGAGTGCCGGGTCTGCCCGTTCGGTTCGAGCTTGGCGCGCAGGTCGGTGACGGGCAGATAGTAGGTCGGGTAGTGCGGGTTCTCCCAGACCAGCACCGGCCGCGCGCTGTCGGCCACCAAGTGCCCGCCCAGATAGACGCGCACACGCTTCTGGCTGGTCTCGACGCTGACGCGCCCCCGCTTCGCTTCGGTCATATCTCCTGACCGTACTCCTCGCACCGGCCCGCGCCAGGGTGCGAGAACGACGAAGGCAGCCACGCTGGTGGCTGCCTTCGGTGCGCTCGGGGATCAGTCGTCGCCGACCGTGATGGCCTGGGCTTCCTCGACGCTGTGCGGTGCGGGATCGTGGTCGTCGAGGTGGGCCAAGGCGGCGCGCCCGGCGAGCAGGACGACGACCGCGGCGGCGGTGCACGCCGTGCCCACCCAGAACGGCAGCGAGATGCTGTGCTCGCCGAGCTTGCCCGCGAGGTACGGCGCCGCGGCGCCGCCCGCGAAGCGGACGAAGCTGTATGCCGCCGAGGCGGTGGACCGCTCCACCGGCGCAGAGATCATCACGGCCTCGGTGATCAGCGTGTTGTTCACGCCGAGGAACAGGCCTGCCAGCACGGTGCCGACGATCAGCACCGGCTTGTGCTCGGCGAACACGGCCATCATCGCCAGGTCGGCGGCGAACAGGCCCAGGGAGAGTCCCATCATCGGCAGCGAACCGAACCGGCGCTGTAACCGGGGAGCGAGGAAGACCGACGCGATCGCCAGCAGCACACCCCAGCCGCAGAAGATGAAGCCGATCGCATAGGTGCCCATGTCCAGCGGGAACGGGGTGTAGGCGAGCAGGGTGAAGAAGCCGAAGTTGTACAGCAGGGCGGTGACGCTCACGACCAGCAGCCCCCGGTAGCGCAACGCGCGGAACGGCGCGGCGATCGAGGTGTGATGCGTCGGCTTGGGGCCTTCCGGCAGCAGGACGACGATGCTCACCAGCGCGATGGCCATCAGCACCGACACGCCGAAGAACGGGCCGCGCCAGCTGATTCCGCCGAGCACGCCGCCGACCAGCGGACCGGTCGCGATGCCGATGCCGAGCGCCGCCTCGTAGAGGATGATCGCGCGGGCCACGCCGCCGCTGGCCGCGCCGACGATGGTGGCCAGCGCCGTGGCGATGAACAGGGCGTTGCCCAGGCCCCAGCCCGCGCGGAAACCGACGATCTGCGCCACCGTGTTCGACATACCGGCCAGCGCCGCGAACACGATGATGATCGCCAACCCGGCCAGCAGCGTCTTCTTCGCGCCGAAACGGCTGGACACCACGCCCGTGACCAGCATGGCCACGCCGGTCACCAGCATGTAGCTGGTGAACAGCAGCGACACCTGGGACGGAGACGCGTTGAGTTGCTCGCCGATCGGTTTGAGAATGGGATCGACCAGGCCGATGCCCATGAACGCGATCACGCTCGCGAACGCGACCGCCCAGACGGCTTTCGGTTGCTTGGTGTTGTCCGCGACCGGGGCGCGGGTGGGAGCCAAAGTGCTCATCAGTGTTCCCTCGAGATCGGATCGTGCTGTCGCGTCGCCTTTTTCAGGGCCTCCAGCAGGTCGTGCAGTTCGGTGTCCAGCCGGACCAGTCGCTCGGTGTCGAAGCCGGGCAGGTGTTCACCGATCGCGGTGGCGAATGCGCGGCGGAACTCGGCCAGCCGGGTCCGCCCGGCCGGGGTGAGTTCGACGATCACGGCCCGGAAGTCCTCCGGGTCCTTGCGCCGGGTCGCGTAGCCTTCCGCGACCAGCTTGCCGATCAGCGCCGTTGCCGCCGGCTGTGAACATCGGTCGATCCTGGCGAATTCGCTGACCCGCAGCGCGCCGTGTTCGTCGAGCACCGCCAGCGCCCGCAACATGGCTCGCGGCAGGTCGTCGCCGCTGATCACCCCGGCCAGCCGAGTGAGCCTGCCCGCGGTGACGAGAAGGTCGACGACGATGTCATCCGCTACATTCACCTGAGCTTGCCGCACGAGGAATATTATTACATAGGCTAACTATCTATTTGTGGTGAAGTCGGGCACATGAGGTGGATCCCGGCGGAACGGTGGGGTCCGCCGGGTTGCCCAAGTCGGCGGTGCGGGAATCAATCCACCTGTCCGGCAACGGGACTCGCCGATTCTTCGTAGTGGATGTCATATGCGGCCGCGATGGGATTGATCTTCACCGGATCCAGCACGCCCTCGGTCAGCACCGATGCTCCGGCTTCGAAAAGGTCCTCCAGATAGCACTCCCAGCCGCCGGGTGAGGAGATCTGTAGCACTCACGGCGGCGGCTGCGATCCGCGGCGCAGGGCATGCGGCACGCCGTGTGGCAGCAACACGAACATGCCTTCCGTCGCGGAAAGGGTTCGGTCGTCGAACTCGACGTCGAGCGTGCCTTCGAGCACGTAGACGCATTCGTCCGCGATGTGGTGTGTGTGCCGGGGGATGTCGCGCGCGAGGGTCACTTCCAGCAGGGAGAACCTGCCCTCGGTGTCGGCGGTGGTGGCCTTCACCGCGAACGCGGGCGGCAGCGGCACTCGGCCGGGCCGTGCCTCGCCGGGGGTCAGAAGGCGGAAACGATTGTGGGACATGAAGTGCTACCCTTCGAAGCGATGAAACGGAACCGGAATCCGATTCCATTTGAAGCGTAAACCCGGAGGGATCGTCAGTGTCAAGGCCACCATCGGCCCGCAAGCAGCGCGCCGACGCTACGCTCAACCGCGCCCGCATCGTGTCCGTGGCGCGCACGCTGTTCGCCGAGCACGGCAGTGCCGTGCCACTGACCGAGATCGCGCGCGCCGCCGGAGTCGGCGTCGGAACCGTCTACCGCCATTTCCCCACCCATGCCGACCTCATCGAGGCCGCGGCCGAGCAGCGCTTCGCCGAGATCGAGGAGTTCGCCCGCACCGAATGCCTGCGCGCCGAGCCCGGCGAGGGGCTCGCACGCTACCTGCTTCACGTCGGCGAGGTGCTGGCGGCCGACCGGGGCTTGTCGGCGGCGATCGAGACGGCGCGGCAGTCGGCGGGCAGCGAGCCGAGGGGCGAATCCCGCGGCAGGCTCGAGGACGTGATCGGCGAGCTCGTCGAGCGGGACCGGGCCGCCGGAACTTTGCGCGACGACTGCACGGTGGCGGACGTCTACATGATCGTCGGCGCGTTGTCCGCCACCATCGGCAGCGGCAGCGGTGATTGGCGCAGGCTCGTGCGGATCGTTCTGCACGGCCTGCGCCCCGATGCGGCCGAGGGACGCTCGGACGAGTGAACTCGGAGGTCAGCCGGGGGCTATGTTGGCGTTGCGGTGGAAGACGTTGCCCGGGTCGTAGTCGGCTTTGATGTGCGCCAGCTTCGCGTATTTCGTGCGTCCGTACGATTCGCGAACCCGGGTATGGTCCGGGTCTGCCATGAAATTGACATACCCGCCATGGTTGGAAGCCAATGGACGCAGCGCATCCCACGTCGTGCGGACCCATTCCCGGTCCAGGGCGAGGGTCTCGGTGTCGGGAGTGATCGCGGTGATGTTGCACTCGTAATGCGAACGGCGCGTGCCGCCGAATGCCGTGTCGTCCTCACCGACAGTGCTGAACGTGCCGCTGAGCGGGAAGATCGGCATGAACGACAGCGGCGCGGTTTTCCTGGCCGCGTTCGCGATCAGCACCGCGATGACGTCGTTGGAGAAATCGTCGAGGTCGAGGGCCTTCTCGTAGCCGTACAGGCCCCACGGCGCCGCCGCGTCGAGCATCCGCTGCAATCCGGCATACGGCATCGGGGTGCGGAATTCGAACAGCGGCGGCAGTGCGTTCCGGATCGGCGCCACCGCGGCGGCGTGCTCCTCGGCCGTGCCGAAACCGGCGACGATCAGGGCATGGCCCGCGTGGCCGTGGTATCGCTCCGGGACGAAAGGCGCGGGCGGCGCCGACATCGCCAGCGCGATCAACGCTCCCGACCGGCGCGGCAGAGTGGGGATGAACTCACGGATCAGGCGGAGTGCGTCGGTGCCGTCCGGCATGTCCCAGAAGAGCAAGCCGAGGTGGATTTCCGGCCCGACGTGATGCAGGCGGTACTCGAATTCGGTGACCACTCCGAAATTTCCGCCGCCGCCGCGCAATGCCCAGAACAATTCCGCGTTCTCGGTCTCCGAGGCCCGTACCACTTGGCCGTCGGCGAGCACCACCTGCGCCGAGACGAGGTTGTCGATGGCCAGCCCCGCCATGCGGGTCAGCCAGCCCATGCCGCCGCCGAGGGTGAGGCCGCCGACGCCGGTATCGCTGATCACCCCGCCGGCCACCGCCAACCCGTACTGCTGGGTCGCGGCGTCCATGTCCGCCATCGTCGCTCCGCCGCCGACCCGGGCGCGCTCGGCTTCCGGATTCACCACGACGCCCTTGAGAGCGCTCAGGTTGATCATCAGGCCGCCTTCGCCGACCGCGGTCCCACTGTAGGAGTGGCCGCCGCCGCGAACGGATATCTCCAGCCCCCGGTCCCGGCCGAAGGCCAACGCCGCGGCCACGTCACGCGGCGACAGGCACTGGGCGATCACGGCGGGGTGCCGGTCGATGTCGCCGTTCCAGATGGCGCGGGCCCGGTCGTACCCGGTATCCGCTGGGCCGTACACCGGCCCGTCCATGGTGGACCGTAATGCTTCGAGATCGGAATGCACTGTTTGCGTCATGGCATCCTCCCGGCTGGTGGGCCCCGACGACTTTTTGGGAGGCGAGCCGGCATCTCGACTCGCTACGGCACCGATTCCGACCTGCGGTGCCACTCGAAAACGCATCCCCCGGCATGCGCGTGTGGCGCCTGTCACATCCTAGTGCATCGGGACCACGCCGGACAGCCTATCGAGGAAGGGCGCGTCGCCGACCAGGTCGGTGCGCCCCGCCCCGGCTCAGGCGGGCTGCGTCATCGGGCGGTGCGCGGCCCCGAACAGCTGCGCGTCCGCGTGGGCGCGCTTGAAGAACAGATGCGCGTCGTGTTCCCAGGTGATCGCGATGCCACCGTGCAACTGGACGGTCTCGGCCGCGATGGCGGTGAGCGCCTCCGAGCAGTGCACGCGGGCGACCCAGACGTCCTCGGCGGCCGACGGGCTGTTCGCCGCCACCGCCGCGGTCGCCGCGACGGACGCGGACCGGGCCGATTCCAGCAGCACGTACATGTCCGCCATGCGGTGCTTGAGCGCCTGGAAACTGCCGATCACCCGGCCGAACTGCACGCGGGATTTGGCGTAGTCGACCGTCGTCTCCAGGCAGCGGTCGGCGGCGCCGACCTGCTCCGCGGCCACCGCCGCCCATGCGATCTCGCGCAGCCGGGCGACCGTCCCGGACCGGTCACCCGAGCCGAGCCGTCGCGCGTGCGCGTCGGCGAAACCGACTTCGGCCAGTTTGCGGGTGGGGTCCATGGTGGGCGCGGGCCTGCGGGTGACGCCCGGCGCGGTGGGTTCGATCTCGAACAGACCGGTCGGCGTGACGACGACGAAGGTGTCGGCCGACATCCCGTCGAGCACGTAGTGCGCGGTCCCGGTGAGGGCGCTGTCCGTCTCGTGCACACCCGGCTCGTCCCAGCCGCGCTCGTCCGCCCAGCAGACCGCGATCGTGCGGGTGCCCTCCGCCACCTCGGGCAGCAGCCGTGCGCACGCTTCGTCGTCACCGGTCAGCAGCACCGCCTGCGCACCGAGGACGGCGGAGCCGAGCATCGGCACCCCGGCGAGCGTCCGGCCCAATTCGCCCACCACCAGCAAGGATTCGACCAGGCTCGCGCCGAATCCGCCGTATTCCTCCGGAATCGCGAGCGCGGCGACGCCGATCTGCTCGCACAGCAGCCGCCACAGCGCGGGGTCATAGCCGAGCTCGGTGTCCATCGCGGCGCGCACCGCGGCGGACCCGGCGTGCTTGGCCAGCAGCGCCCGCACCGAAGCGAGGAAATCCTGATGTTCGGCGGTGCTCATCGGTGTCCTTTCTGAGGGAAGCGCTGCCGCCTCCGGGCCTGACCGCTCATGCTGGGCTGGTTTGTCGCATGAGCGGGGCCCTGCGTGGTGACGCTGCGCTGCCGCCTCCGGGCCTGACCGCTCATGCGATGCCCCGCGGGGTGGGTTCGGTGTCCTCCCGCAGCGCTTGGGCGATCCGGGCGCGATGCAGGTCCGGTGTGCCCCAGGCCGAACGCAGCGCGGTCACCTTGGTCAGCCACAGCGACAGGTCGTACTCGGCGGTGTAGCCGATCGCGCCGTGTACCTGCAGTGCGGTGCGGGCCGCGCGGTAGGCGGCGTCGCCGCAGGCGATGACGGCGGCCGAGACGTCCCGACCGCGGGTGGGCCCGGTCATGGTGAGCGCGGCACGGTAGAGCAGCGGCTCGGCCAGATCCAGCGCGATGAGCACGTCGGCCAGCTTCTGCTTCACGGCCTGGAACTCGCCGATCGGCTTGCCGAATTGCTTGCGCTGCTTGGCGTATTCCGTAGACGCGTGCAGCAGCGCTTTTCCCGCCCCGAGCAGCTGGGCCGCGCACGCCAGCGCGCCGGTGTCGAAACCGGCGGCCACGGCCGCGCCGACCTGGTCACCCTGGACAACGGTCTCGTCCGCGGCGACCGCGAACAGGCGGCGGGCGGGATCGACCGATCGCACCAGGCTGCTGCGGTGCCCGGTGGACACCAGGTCCGTACCGGCCACCAGCACCACCTCGGCGGTGTCGGCGTCCAGTGCGACGCCGCCGTGGCCGGGTGAATCGAACGTGATGGTGCCCAGCGCCGTGCCCTCCACGAAGCCGGGTAGCAGGCGCGCGGCCGGGCTCCGGTCCGGAAGCGCTTGCAGCAGTGCTGGAATCGCCGCGGCGGTCTCCACCAGCGGTCCCGGCACGGCCGCCCGGCCGATCTCCTGGAACGCCACGACCAGATCGATCGGTTCGGCGCCGATGCCGCCGTGCTCCTCCGCCACGGCCAGACCCAGCACACCGGCCTCGGCCAGTTGCCGGATCAACGCGCGACCGGGCCCGCTGTCACCGGACGCCCACGCGCGCACGGCGGAGGGCGCGCGGCCCGCCTCCAGCAGTTTGCGCAGACTGGCGGCGAAATCGAGTTGTTCGGGACTGAGCGCGAATCTCATCGGCTGCTTCCTCTCGGTAGTCCGAGCAGCCGCTCGGCGATGATGTTGCGCTGGATCTCGTTGGTGCCCGCGTAGATCGGTCCCGACAGCGCGAACAGGTATCCGTCCGTCCACGGCCCGGAACGCTCCGCCGCCGGACCGAGCACCTCGAGCGCGGTCTCGTGCATGGCGATGTCGAGTTCGGACCAGAACACCTTGGTGATCGAGGATTCCGCGCCGAGCTTGCCGCCTTCGTTGAGCCGGGTGACCGTGCCGAACGTGTGCAGCCGGTAGGCCTCGCTGCCGATCCAGGCGTCCACCACCGCGTCGCGCTGCGCGGTGTTGTCCTCGTCGCCCGCCTCCCGCCACAGATCGATCAGCCGTCGCGCGGTGGCGCTGAACCGCCCGGGGCTGCGCAGCGAGAGGCCGCGTTCGTTGCTCGAGGTGCTCATCGCCACGCGCCAGCCCTCGCCGGGCGCGCCGATGACATCACGGTCGGGCACGAAAACGTCGTCGAGGAAGATCTCCGCGAAGCCGGGTTCGCCGTCCAGCTGCGGGATCGGGCGCACCGAGACCCCGTCGGCGGACAGCGGGAACATCACGTAGGTGAGGCCCTTGTGCCGCTCGGCCTCGGGATCGCTGCGGAACAGCCCGAATGCCCAGTCCGCGAAGGCGGCGCGCGAACTCCACGTCTTCTGGCCGCTCAGCAGCCAGCCACCGTTGGTGCGCCGGGCGGTCGAGCGGATACCGGCCAGGTCGCTGCCCGCTTCGGGCTCCGACCACGCCTGCGCCCAGATGTCGTCGCCGCGCGCCATCCGCGGCATGATCCGTTCCAGCTGTTCCGGGGTGCCGTGCTCGAAAAGCGTTGGCGCCAGCAGGAATATGCCGTTCTGGCTGACCCGCCCCGGCGCGCCCGCCGCGTAGTACTCCTGCTCGAACAGCACCCATTCCAGCAGCGAGGCATCGCGCCCGCCGAACTCCTCCGGCCAGGCCACCACCGAGAGCCGGGCGTCGGCGAGGGTGCGCTCCCACGCGCGGTGCGCCTCGAATCCCGCCTTGGTGTCCATGGAGGGCAGCGGTTTCGCGGGCTTGTTCGCGGCCAGGAATTCGCGGACCTCCCGCTGGAATTCCTGGGTCGCCTGATCGAGATCCAGATCCACTAGGTCGTTCCGTTCTGTTCTGCGGTGCTCGCGGAGGCCTTCATCGACTTGGCGTTCATGCCGCCCAGCGAGTCGGCGCCGACCTCGGCGTTGTGCGCGTGCGCGAAGTGGTGCAGGCCGAAGACCGAATCCATGCCCGAGCGCATGCCCATCAGGTCCTCGGCCTGATTGACCGCCTTCTTGGTCAGCGCGAGACCGAATTGCGGCATGGTGGCGATCTTCTCGGCCAGCGCGAGAGTTTCGGCCTCCAGTTCGGCGCGCGGCACCACCCGGTTGACCATGCCCCACTCCTTGGCCTGCGCGGCCCCGAACCGGTCGCCGGTGAACAGGAACTCCTTGGCCGCGCGCGGACCCATCACCCACGGGTGCGCGAAGTACTCGACGCCCGGGATGCCCATGCGGACCACGGGATCGGAGAAGAACGCGTCGTCGGAGGCGATGATCAGATCGCACACCCAGGCCAGCATGAGTCCGCCCGCGATGCAGGCGCCCTGCACCATGGCGATGGTCGGCTTGGGGATCTCCCGCCAGCGCCTGCACATGCCGAGGTAGACCTCGAGCTCGCGGGCGAAGCGCTGGTCGCCGCCGGCCCGGTCCACGTGGTCCCACCACAGCGCGGCCTTGTTCTGGTACCGCACGTGGTGGTCGCGGCCGGGCGTGCCGATGTCGTGCCCGGCGCTGAAGTGTTTGCCGTTGCCCGCGAGCACGATCACTCCGACCTCGGGGTCCTCCACGGCGCGTTCGAACGCGGCGTCGAGGGCGTAGGTCATCACCGAGTTCTGCGCGTTGCGGTAGTCCGGCCGGTTCAGCGTGACGATCGCGACGCGTCCGCGCCGCTCGTAGGTGACGACCTCACCTTCGTCCGGGATCGCCGGACCCTCGTCCGGTGTTGCCGGTTCCGACATTACGACTTCTCCTCACGTAGTTGACGCTTGAGCACTTTCCCGGCGGCGCTGTAGGGCAGCTGGTCGCGGAATTCGACGAACCGCGGCACCTTGAAATTGGCCAGCACGGTGGTGGCGTGGGCGAGCACCTGGTCCTCGGTCACGCCCGAGCCGGGCTTGCGCACCACGTACGCCTTGCCCACCTCGCCCATCCTGGTGTCGGGCACGCCGATGACCGCCGACTCCGCTACGCCGTCCAGCCGGGCCAGCGCCTGTTCCACTTCGGCGGGGTAGACGTTGAAGCCGCCGGAGATGTACATGTCCTTGAGCCGGTCGGTGATCTTCAGGTAGCCACGGTCGTCGACCGTGCCGATGTCGCCGGTGTGCAGCCAGCCGTCCGCATCGATCGTCTCCGCGGTGCTCTCCGGATCGTCCAGGTATCCGAGCATCACGTTCGGCCCGCGCAGCAGGACCTCGCCCGCCTCGCCGAGGCGCAACTCGAAATCCGCGATCGGCCTACCGCAGGTGTTCGCGATGGTCTCGGCGTCGTCGTCGACGCGGCACATGGTGCCGAAACCCGCGCTCTCGGACAGGCCGTAGGCGGTGATGACGACGTCGAAGGCCAGCTCCGAGCGCATCCGCTCGATCAGCACCACCGGCACCGTCGCCGCTCCGGTGACGGCCACCCGCAGGGAACTCAGGTCGAATTCGGCGCGGCGCGGGAAATCCAGGATCGTCTGATAGATCGTCGGCGGGCCGGGCAGCACGGTGACCCGCTCCGCGCCGATCAGCCGCATCGTCTCCGGCACGTCGAAGGTGACCTGCGGGATGATCGTGGCTCCCGTGACCAGGCAGGCGAGGATGCCCGCCTTGTATCCGAAGTTGTGGAAGAACGGGTTCACCACCAGATACCGGTCGTCGCCCCGCAAGGTGGCGCACTCCGCCCAGGCCCGCACCACCGACAGCGCCTGCCGGTGCGCGACCAGCGTGCCCTTGCTGCGGCCGGTGGTGCCGGAGGTGAACAGGATGTCGGAGATGTCGTCGGGACGGACCGACTCGGCGCGTTCCTCGGCTTCGGCCACGGTGACCGGCGCGGCGACGGTCGCGAGTTCCGACCAGTCCAGCGCGGCGATGTCGGTGTTCTCCGTGCCGGGTTCGACCGGGATCACCACCACCGTGTCGATGGCCAGATCGGACGCGGACGCGCGCAGTTCGGCCAAGCGGTCGCGGCCGAGGAAGGGCCCCGCGATGAACAGGGCTTTCGCGTCCACCCGTCCGAGCACGTCGGCGGCCTCGTCGGCCACGTAGCGGGTGTTCAGCGGCACCAGCGCCGCGCCCGCGTAGTGCGCGGCGAGCGCGGCGATCACCCAGTGGTGGGTATTGGGCGCCCACATGGCCACCCGGTCGCCCGTCCGCACCCCGCGTGCGATGAGCGCCCGTGCCACTTCCTGGACCGCCTCGAGCAACTGGGCCCAGTTCAGCCGCACCTCGCCGTCGGCGATCGCCGGGGCGTCGCCGAAGGTCCGAGCGGCGTGGTGCAGTGCCATCGGTGTCGTCTGTGCAGGGGTTGTCACGGTTGTCCTTACCGTCCGCGAGCGAGTTATGCGTGCACTCTACAAAGCAAGTGCTTGGTAGGTTATCCTACCGACGTGGGTGCGATCCAGACCTCAGAATCCGACACCGCCGCTCCGGATGGGCGGTTTTCCGCCATGCAGGACGAGCGATTCGCCGCCGAAGTGCGCGAGTGGCTGGAGGAGAACCTCAACGGCGAATTCCGCGCGCTGCGCGGCCTCGGCGGTCCCGGCCGCGAACACGAGGCGTTCGACGAACGCCTCGCCTGGGACCGGCACCTGGCCGCGGCCGGGTGGACCTGCCTGGGCTGGCCCAAGGAGTACGGCGGCCGCGAGGCCACGGTGCGCCAGCAGGTGATCTTCCACGAGGAGTACGCCAAGGCGAACGCCCCCGCGCGGGTGTCGCACGTCGGCGAGGAACTGCTCGGCCCGACCTTGCTCGCGTTCGGCACCCAGGCCCAGAAGGACCGGTTCCTGCCCGGCATCCGCAACGTCAGCGAACTGTGGTGCCAGGGTTATTCGGAACCCGGCGCAGGCTCCGATCTGGCCGCCATCACCACCTCGGCGCACCTGGACGGCGACGAGTGGTCGATCAACGGGCAGAAGATCTGGACCTCGCTGGCCCACGTGGCCGACTGGTGCTTCGTCGTCGCCCGCACCGAGCGCGGCTCCGCCAGGCACAAGGGCCTGTCCTACCTGCTGGTTCCGATGAAGCAGCCGGGCATCGACGTGCGCCCGATCATCCAGCTGACCGGCACATCGGAATTCAACGAAGTCTTCTTCGACAACGCCCGCACCGCGGCCGACCTGGTGGTCGGCGAGCCGGGCGACGGCTGGCGGATCGCCATGGGCACGCTCACCTTCGAGCGCGGCATCTCCACTTTGGGTCAGCAGATCCGGTTCGCCCGCGAGCTGGCCGACATCGAGGCTCTGGCCCGCCGGATCGGCGCGGCCGACGACCCGCTGATCGCCGACCGGATCGACCGCGCCTGGGTCGGATTGCGGGTGCTGCGCGCGCACGCCATGCGCACGATGGAGGGCGCGGGCGTGGACGACGGCGCGGGCCAGGCCTCGGTGGCGAAACTGCTGTGGGCCAATTGGCATCGCGGGCTGGGGGAGCTGGCGATGGCCGTGCTCGGCGCCCGCGGCCTGGTGGCGGGCGAGAACGATCTCAACGAATGGCAGCGGCTGTATCTGTTCACCCGCGCCGACACCATCTACGGAGGTTCGAACGAAGTGCAGCGCAACATCATCGCCGAGCGGGTGCTCGGCCTGCCGCGCGAGGCCCGCCCGTGACGGGGCCGCTGTCGGTCCCCCCCGCGCCCGTTCCTGGGCACGGCCTGCTGACCGGACGTTCGGCCGTGGTCACCGCGGCGGCGGGCACCGGCATCGGCTCGGCCACCGCGCGCAGGCTGCTGGCCGAGGGCGCGGACGTGGTGGTCTCCGACTGGCACGAGCGGCGTCTGGCCGAGACCGCGACCGAGCTGGCCGCCGAGTTCCCGGACCGGCGCGTTGCCTCGATCCCGTGCGACGTGCAGAGCACCGAACAGGTGAACGCGCTGATCCGCGGCGCCGCCGAGGCCGTCGGCCGGATCGACATCATGGTCAACAACGCCGGGTTGGGCGGGGAGACGCCCGTGGTCGACATGACCGACGAGCAGTGGGACCGCGTCCTCGACATCACCCTCAACGGCACCTTCCGCTGCACCAGGGCCGCCCTCGGTTACTTCCGCGACGCAGGCCACGGCGGCGTGATCGTGAACAACGCCAGCGTGCTCGGCTGGCGCGCGCAGTACGGCCAGGCGCACTACGCGGCGGCTAAGGCGGGCGTCATGGCGTTGACCAGGTGCAGCGCCATCGAGGCCGCCGAACTCGGCGTCCGGATCAACGCGGTCGCGCCGAGCATCGCCAGGCATGCCTTCCTGGACAAGGTCAGCTCGACCGAACTGCTCGACCGGCTGTCGGAGCGCGAGGCGTTCGGCCGCGCGGCCGAGCCCTGGGAGGTCGCCGCCACGATCGCGATGCTGGCCAGTGACTACACCACCTACCTGACCGGCGAGGTGGTCTCGATCAGCAGCCAACGCGCCTGAGCCCACGGGCTTTTCGGGCTCGTCCGCTCCGCGCGGGGCGGACGAGCACACCCGGCGACCACCGAGCAGCCGTTCGTCCGCCACGCCAGGAGAGATCTTCCACGCCGTATTGCGATCGCCTTCTCGCATCGTGTCTGCCGCGTGAAATGGGCGGCTGATCAGGTGGAAAAGGACGAGCCGGAGCGCGGCGCGGTGTGCCATGCTGGATGAGATCGGATCCGCGCTCTTCAAGGGGGCGATGGCTATGGGCCGGGATCGCCCACCTGCCCGCGAACAACTGGAACTCGATGTGGTGCGCGAAGTCGTGCTGGCCAGGCGGCGGCTCGACAGCCTCGTCCTCTCGGCCCTCACCCTCGGCGCCGAGCTCATCGAGCACACCTCAGAAAGCGCGGTCGCCACGGCCGCCGCGCGGATTCTCGAGCAGCACGCCGTCGACGAGGGAGAGGTCGCCCGCGATCCGCGGGGCGCCCTGCGAGCCGATCTGGCGCGCGATCGCGAGCGCGCCCGGCGCATCGGCCTCAGCGCCGACAGCACGGAGAGCGAGCAGGAGCAGCGCAGGCAGCGCCAGACGGACTTGCTGTGCGAGGTGCGCGCCGACCTGCTCGCGGTGGTGGCGAAATGCCGGAAATTCCGCTTCGACCAGGTGACCTTCGCGGACGAGATCGCGCAGGGCCTGTGCGCGGCCACCGACAAACTGGTGATCGGGGCCGACATGGACACCTACCACGCCTGGCAGCGCGGCATGGTGCTGAAGCTGAGCGAGGAGCCGGTGCGCGGCGGCCCGCCACGAGTGATGGCCACGGTGGACGCCGGTCCCGATCGCGGTCAGCTCACCGTGGAGTGGGACAGCTGCGAACGTCGTCTCGCGCTCGTCGCCCGGATGGCGCGCGCGGGCGTCTCGCCGGTGATCATCTGCGATCGCCTGCTCGCCGATCTCTCGGTGTCCTCGCCGCTGCGCTATTCGGCCCGTTGAGCGGGGCCCCTATACCAAGCAAATGCTTGGTTGTATGATGGCCGTGTGCCCGCACCAGACGCCTCTAAATCAGCACGGCGCAGCGAGTTGCTCGCCTTGGCGGCCGAATTGTTCGCCGAGCGGGGATTGCGCGCGACCACAGTGCGCGACATCGCCGACGCGGCCGGGATCCTATCGGGGAGCCTCTATCACCACTTCGATTCCAAGGAGTCGATGGTGGACGAGATCCTGCGCGGATTCTTGGACGAACTGTTCGGCCGCTACCGCGAGATCGTCGCCTCCGGTCTGAGTTCGCGAGACACCTTGGAAGCCTTGGTGCTCGCGTCCTACGAGTCGTTCGACCGCTGGCACGCCGCGGTGGCGATCTACCAGGCCGAGGCGAAGCGGCTGCGCGACTCCGAGCGGTTCACCTACATCGCCGCGTACAACCGCGAATTCCGCGAGCTGTGGCACCGGGTGCTGACCAACGGCGTCCAGGACGGCAGCTTCCGGCCGGAGCTGGATGTCGAACTGGCCTACCGGTTCCTGCGTGACACGGTGTGGGTCGCGGTGCGGTGGTACCGCCCCGGCGGCCCGGTCACCGTCGAGAACCTCGCGAAGCAGTACCTGACCATCGTGCTCGACGGGCTCACCGCCGGCGCGCGCACCACGTAGGAGTCTTTACATGTCAGCACCTTCCGCGTCCCGTCGTCCGTATGCCCCGCTGCGGGACGCCTACGTGATCGATGCGGTACGCACCCCGGTCGGCAAGCGCGGCGGCGCACTGGCGGGCGTGCACCCGGCCGATCTGGGCGCGGCCGCGCTGCGCGGCCTGCTGGACCGCAACCCGATCGACCCGGGGAATGTGGACGACGTCATCGTCGGTTGCGTCGACAACGTCGGCCCGCAGGCGGGCAACATCGGCCGCACCATGTGGCTGGCCGCGGGCTATCCCGAAGAAGTGCCCGGCGTCACGGTGGACCGGCAGTGCGGATCCAGCCAGCAGGCCATCAATTTCGGCGCCCAAGCCATCATGAGCGGCACCGCCGAGGTGATCGTCGCGGGCGGCGTGCAGAACATGAGCGCGATCCCGATCTCCGCGGCCATGTTCGCGGGCAAGGAGTACGGCTTCGACTCGCCGTTCGTCGGATCGCAGGGCTGGGATCACCGCTACGGCACCGCCGAGGTGACCCAGTTCCGCGCGGCCCAGCTGATCGCCGAGAAGTGGGACATCAGCCGGGCGGAGATGGAGCGCTGGGCGCTGCGCAGCCACGAGCGGGCCCGCGACGCGATCAAGAACGGCCGTTTCGACAACGAGATCGTGCCGGTCGGCGATTTCTGGATCGACCAGGGCCCGCGCGAGACCAGTCTGGAGAAGATGGCTTCGTTGCCCGCGCTGGCCGAGGGCAGCCCGCTGACCGCCGCGGTGGCCAGCCAGATCTCCGACGGCGCCAGCGCTACCCTGCTCGCTTCGGACTGGGCGGTGCAGGAGTACGGCTTGACGCCGCGAGCGCGCATCCACCACGTGAGCGCGCGCGGCGCGGACCCGATCTATATGCTCACCGCGCCGATCCCGGCGACCAAGTGGGCGCTGGAGAAGTCCGGTCTCACCATCGACGACATCGACGTGATCGAGATCAACGAGGCGTTCGCGCCCGTGGTGCTGTCCTGGCTGAAGGAGACCGGCGCGAATCCCGAGAAGGTCAACGTCAACGGCGGCGCCATCGCCCTCGGTCACCCGCTAGGCGCGACCGGCGCGAAGCTTTTCGCGACGCTGCTCAACGAGCTCGAGCGGATCGAGGGCCGCTACGGCCTGCTCACCATCTGCGAGGGCGGCGGCACCGCCAACGCCACCATCATCGAGCGCTTGCCGCGCTGATCCGCGCGAGCGAGCGGCACGCCGAGAGTTCGACGTGCCGTTCGTGGGTCGTGGATGGCGACAGGCCAGGGTCGGTCGGATCGCACCTCGTGGTCCGACTGGCCCTGAGATGAACCATCCTTGATGGCGCCACGGCTGCGGTGGACCCGCCATTCGCGCGGTCCTTATCGTCGCGAGCGCAGGTATTCGTCGTGTTCGCGGTCCTCGCGGTAGTAACGCTGGGTCAGCACGGTGAGGCGGTTGATCTCGGCAGCCATGGCGGCGGCCGCGAGCGGTTTGGCGACGATGGGGTCGCCGGTTTTCACGTAGTAGCGGCCATCCGTGTAGTCCATCCACCAGAACCCGCGCCCGAAACTCGCGCGGGCGTCGACGGCCGGGCCGGCGAACACCGTGACTTCGCCCAGCCCGAGGCGTTCCCGCTTGAAGATCTGATCCAGCCGCGCCATGGTGCCGACCTCGTACGGCTTGCGTACCGGCCGTTCCCGGTCGGCGGCCACTTCTTCGCGGCGCACTTCGATCGGCGGATGCGTGCCCGCAGGCATCTTCGGCAGCGCGGCCACCGCTTTGGCGGCGACCCGCGCTGCGGCGCAATAACTCACGATTACGTCACCGCCGGTATCCGGTGCGTGGCCGGGGAGCTGGACCAGGGTCGCGCCCATCTGCCCGCGTACCACGCCGTGGAAACGGAACACGGTCGACATGTCCGGGCCGCCCATTCCTTTGGACTCGACCCGTACCTCAGGCTCCAGCAATACGTCGAGCGCCCGTTCCAGGTCGACGGCGTATCGCCCGAGCAGCGCGTCCACCGCTTCCTCGCGTTGACGCTTCAGATCGGCGAAATCCATCTCTTCCGGCCGGTATTGCAGCGGGTACGGCAGACGGTCGCGACCATAGGCGGACCAGAGGATTTCGAATTCCTGCCCGGTGAAGCGCCAGTCAGCCATGCGGGTTCTCTCCGATGACCGGGGGAACGGCCTTCGGCAAGGAATCCAGACCGGTGAGTTCCTCGCCGTTGTGCTGGTTGATCAAATAGTCTTTTACGCCCGATATCTCGCGTTCGTCGTCCTTGCCGCGAGACCCCATCCCCGGGGCGATGCCGCTCGTTCCGGCCGTGCCGGTTCGCGCCGTCTGTGCTCCGGTCGCCGTGGCCGCCGGAAGCGCGTTCGGCTGCTGCGGACCGGCCGGGACGTTGCGGCCTGGTGCAGGAGTTCCGGTGATGTTCGGTGCACCGGATACGACGGGGGTGCCGGGACGCCCGGGTGTATTCGGGCTCGTCGTCCCGGGCCGACCCGGCGTCGCCGGAGCGGTGGTGATATTCGGGCTCGGCGTAGTGGTGCTGCTCGGTGTCGTCGACGGCGTGTTCGACGCGGTCGGCTGCACGCCGGTCGACTGGTCCACACTCGCCGGGGTGGCTGCCTGAGGCGTGGTGGCGGGTTCGGTCTCGGGCGACTGTCGTGGGTCGCCGTCGGACTGCTCGGTGGTCTCCGGTTTCGTGGCTTCGGGTTGGCCGGACTCGGTATCAGCCTGCGGTGCGGACGTATTCGGAGCGCCAGGTGACGAGATACCCGGCTGCCCGGGATCTGCCACGATCTGTGGAGCAGTCGGCAGGACGGGCACACCGTGGTCGGTCTGATTCGCTACTTGGCCGTACACCGTGCGCAGAATCCTCCGCGCTTCCTGCGTGGCCTCCTCTTCGGTGTAATCGCCCGCCTTCATGACGCCGTCCTGGGGCAACGTCTTATCCCTCAGGTCCGGGCGTTCGGTGGCCTGCGGCAGCAACGCCTGCGTCTGCTCGAGACCGGTGTGCATCTCCGACAGCTTGAAACTCACCAGACACGCGGCATCCGCCAGATTCCCCGACTGATTCCGGTAGTTCGTCACCGCGTCCGCCGCCGCTTTCCCGGATTGCCCGGTCCAGCCCGGATTCGTGCCGTCCCCGGTTACGGTGCGGCCGAACTGCTCGTTGAACGCCTGAATCGCACCGGTCAGATTCATCCCGATGTTCAGCCATGCCTCCGACGCCTCGCGCACCGTACCCGGCCGCATCGCGCTCACGGCGTCCACCATCTGCGCCAACGTCATGCTGTCGTAGTTGTCCGGCCCCGGAATGCGCGGCGGTTCGTATTCCCCTTGAAACGACGTGCCCAACCGGTTGGTGAAGTCGTAGATCGTGTCGCGCTCCCGATTCCACTGCTCCTGCGCGGCGATGATACGAGCGCGGTACTCCTCGTAGGTCATGGTTGCGCGTCCAAGCCGGTGAACTGATCGGCTCTCGACTGGTCCAGCTCGACGAAGTTCGCGATCGCTTTGGCGACGACCTCTTTCGCGATCTTCACCGCGTCGATGTGCTGCATGAGGACGGCGTCCAAGGATTGGTCGGTGCCGGTTGATTTCAGGCTGAACTTCTCTCGCAGTGCGACCCCGGAGGGAAACGGGCCGAACCCGCTGACATCAACGATCCGGTCGGTCATCCGCATGATGCCGTCGAGACGATCGAGGTAATCGTCACAAGCCTTGTCCAGACCCCTGCCGACGTCGGGATGCAGCAGCAGAGTGCCAGCGTTCGCCTGGTCCAGCAGCCTGCGCCACTCCGCGGTATCGACCCCGATGGTCATCTCGCCTCCTCAATTCGTAGGCAGATAGCGCACCAAGTCGTCAGCGTGACGACCTGCCTCCTGACAAGGCTCGCCTTGCTTTCCGATCGAGTAACGCGTCGTCACCTTGAAAATTACCGTTCCATGGACATTTTCGACCGCGACGCTACATTTGAGCCGCTTGCTGTCGCCCACATCCAGGTACTGCAGAGCGCGGTGTGAGCCCACGGTCAGGGGTGTGAACGCCTCCTTGTCTTGGCGCTGACGAACTTCATCCAAGGCGAAAGCTCCGGAGAGGACCCCCAGGTCGTACCAGCGCGCCGCTGCCTGCCAGCCACAGACCTTCCAGCCGGTGAAATCGACCCCCGCGACATCTTTCTCTTTCGTCACCTGATTGAGACCGGTGCCCGAGACCGCCGATTCCGGCAATGTGCACGGATCCCACAGAGCGGCGTCGGGGTCGCTCGACCTCGAGGCCGACGGGGTGGGCGCGGCCGCAGCAGTAGTCGTGGTCGGCGTGGGTGTCTCCGACGACTCACCGCACCCAACGACCACAAGAGCGACGCCGGTCGCGAGCGCGGCACCGCGTAACAGCTTCCCCCAGCTCGTCATCGGTTCCTCACCGCCGGTGCCGTAACGCATCGAAAGGGGCCGGACCGGCTCCTCCGCCCCCTGCAAGCTGGGATCGACGCTACTGGGCGGTTCACAGGGTCGCAACAGTCGCCGCCGGGGTGAGGCGACGAAGGGGTCACGCGGTCGTACGTCGAGGGACATCTCGCAGCGGCTGGTTCCAGCGAGGACGCGGCGTCCGCGGGCAACTCGGTCGATTACTTGCGGGATGTATTCGCGGCGTGCCGATTTCACCGCGGCCAGCGAAGGCAGTGGTGTCACGTTCGAACCAGGGCCGGTGAACCCGCACAACCTATCCGAAACACAACCGTCGCACAGTCATTCACATAACGGACACGCAGGCGCGGTCCGGCGCAGAAGAAACGCTGTCCCCGCCCTGCCCTCCCACGGGCTGCTTCCCATTCCAGCATCGCGATGTAGGCAATAGCCGTAGCCCCGGACACATCGGCCGACCAGCTGATCACCGAAGAACCCCACACTCTCCGAAACAACGCGAGCGCCGCAACCTCTCGAATCGAGAGTGTTGCGACGATCGCGTGAGCCCGCCAGATCCGGGCGGTAGAGCCTCGTTCCCTCTGGTCGGGCGCCCTTTCCGTCGGCAGCACACCGACCGAACACACCCGGCACGGCACACTGCCTGACAGCTTCGGGATTCGAGGCCGAATACTACGGCTGAGCTGGCCGGACTTCGCTTGCCTTGCTGTATTTTCCGTGTCGGCCTTCGCCGATGACCCATGTCACCGGCATGCCCGGTGTGATGAGTTGTTCGTCGCCCTGGTACTGCCAGAGGGAGAACCACACGTCGCCGGAGTGGCTGGCGATGAGTCCCTCGTAGGTGTCGGGCAGCCACCAGCGGACCACACCGTCGAGGCCCGGATCGGGATCCTTCGCCGCCTTGACCTGTCCGAACGGTATCGAGCCGCCCGGGCCACGCCATCCGTCGAGAGTGGGGAGCAACGGCTGATCCCCACCCGCAGGGTCGGCGGGCCAGATCTTTCCACTACGGGACAGGACGTCGTCGTGAACTTCCCGGGCCAGTCTGCACGCCACACCGTTGGGCGTGCGCTCGACGGGGGTGGTGCCAACCACGACGCTCAAGGCCGGGACGATGAATTCGATCCGCCATCCCGGTGGATCGGGCAGGCGGCGAAGACGCTCGGGGATCGTTTCATCGATGTGTACCTCGAAACCGAGAGCCGACTCGATGTCGGCCGCCAGCAGGTCGGCGCCTCGCCTCGAAATCTCCTGACCCATAGAGCTATCCTGCCGTGTAGGGGACTGTGCAGCGGTTGATGGGGGTCACGTACAGGTTCTTGCCAGCGGCGTGGGAGGCGATGACCTGGATTTCATCCCCCGACTCGTACCGGTGATGCCCATCCAAATATCGGGGGATTGTCATGTGAAAATTGTCGTCCTTGAACCTGTTATCCGTCTCGATGACCCTGCCGTTGACCAAGATCTGGTAGTCGTACCTGCCGGGGACGTCGCCGATGTTGTTGAGGAACATGGCCCAAGCGATGTTGCCGATGGGGTCCCCGTCCCTCGGCCTGGTGTCGACTTCAACTCTGCCCCACTGGGTCGTGACTCTGTAGTTGGTACACGGCTGATACGTGGCTTGTGCGGAACCGGAGGCCAGCACGCCCGCGATCATAGCGATCGTGAGTGCCGCTGCGAAGAGAAGCGTTCGACCGACTCGGCTCGTCGGCGCGGCTGATGGGTCATTGCGAACCTTCATGGGATATCCCCCTCTTTCGTCGAAACACGAATCGACTTGCCCACCCCGGAACCGGATTCTGTGTCACCCCCGAGCACGAGACACCCCCGACCTGCGAATAAGGCAGTCGATTCATTGGACGCACTCGGGCCCTGAGCGGTTCCATCACAACAAAATTCACATATGCCGGCGGTCGCCGAGATGAGCGGGAACCTGGCGCGGCTGGCGCACATCCCCGACCCCGGCTCGGATCCGCTGGCGGTGGCCGCGATCCTGCTCGATGGCCTCGACGTCGTCGTCGTGGACGTCTCCCCGGCTCCGCGGCGCCGTCGCGGATGCCGGCGGTGCTCGCCCGAGTCCGCAGCCACGACGCCGTCCTCATCACCGTCGAGGTACTGCCACTGGTTCTCGGTCGGCTCGGAGACGTAGACCGAGGCGTCGGTGATCCCCTCCCGTGAGAAGGTGGCGGAGAACTCACCGGTGAAGTCGAAGTCGGCGTATCTGCTCGTCGTATGCGGTTCCCACCATTCGCGGTCGTCGACATCCTCCTCAATGTGGGCGGTGAACGTGCCCTCCAGCCCCCCGGTCAGCCGGACCTTGCTGTTGACGTATCGCAGCTCATGGACGTACAGCCCGATCGGATTCGAGCTCGGCTGCCGCCACGCCTGCGTGTCGCGGAAGCGGTTCGCGGTGCTGTACCGGATCCAGTGGTCCACCTCGTCGCCGACGCGCTCGCGGACCTGATCACGCACACGGTCCAGCGCGTAGGCGATCGGAGTGTCGAGGCTCTGAACGCCGCGACCGAGTCTGCGACCTCATTGTTGCCGAGGTCGGCCGCGGTTACCGCGAGTAGCGCTCGGACGATGCTGTCATTGGCGCGGAATCTCGTGAGGTGGCGTTGGACCTTCGGGGCGGCATCAGCGGCGGCCTTGATGACGGAGGCGATTCGGGGGATGTTCCAGTACTTCTCTTGATTGCAGGGCCCGCAGATCGAGCGGCAGATCGCGCACGACCGCCGCCGCGTGGTCTTGCGCCTCACCGAGGCCGGACACCGGCTCCTCGCCGCATCCCGCGACTGGCAACGCCGCTGCTTCGACCAGCTCACCGCCACCTGGGGCGAACCGGACCGCCGCCGGTTCGCCGCCTACCTGCAACGCCTGGCCGACGAAGCCACCGGCTGAGTATCCGGCCAACTCGGCGCAAGAGAGCGGGCCCGGTTCACAGCGAACACATAGACACGGCCTAGCTCACACCAACGTTGCTCCTCGAGGATTCTCTCGCCGGTCCGGAAGCCGGGAATTCGGACCGGCACCCATCGAAGAGAGGATTCGAATGAGCATCAAGTCGACGCTGGCGAAGACCGTTGTCGCTGCCGGCGTTGTGGTCGGGCTGGCAGGCATCGGGACCGGTATGGCGAGCGCCGATCCGGGGCCGATCAGCGTCCGCCCGCTCCCGCGCAACCGCAGGATCCGCATTGCCCGCCGCCGGGTCAGCCGCAGGGCCCCGACCAGCCGGGCTGCCCGCCGCCCCAGTAACGCACGGATTCCTGACGACGTTCGACCCGACGGGAGAGTTCCCATGTTCCACTGGTTGCCGCCGACCGGCAGCTATCTGCCCCCAACGGGCAGCTGGCTACCCCTGCTGATGTCGATCTGGCCCCCGCGCACTATCTGAACCCGCGCCGATAGTGACCGGGTGAGCGGCCGAATTCCGCGCTCTCCAACGCGGCGTCTGGCGGTCGGCGTCCGGGCCTTCCGCGCCAGGCATATATGCGTCCGCTGTGGACTTCTCGCGCTGATCGAAGGCGGAGATCGCTGATCTGGCCCAGCGTCAGCGGTCGGCGCTATGGCTGCCTTTCACGCCCAGGCCTTCGCATGTGGTGCGGCGGGATGGGGCGGACCGGCGAGCCATTCCTGAGGTGTAACATATATGGTACGGTCGACTGGATATGGAGGAGGTGAACGGCGATGAGTGGGGAGAGCCTGTTCTGGGATGACCTGGGGGATGACCTGCAGGATCCTGAGTTTCTCCGCGAGTTCGTCTTGGAATCCATTCGAGTCAAGACTGTTGACGCGATCATCAACGCACTCGACGACGCACGGGCCGCAGCCAGCTTGTCGAAGGCGGAGCTCGCGCGTGCTGCCGCAATCGAACCGGCGGCAGCACGGCGTCTGCTCAGTGCTAAGGCGGTGAACCCCACACTGCGCACGGTGTCGGAGCTGGCAGCTGCCCTGGGTTTCAGGTTGAGGCTGGAGCCGCTGAGTGGGTCAGGTGGCAAAGCCCTGTCGACCGCTCTGGTGACCGGCAGAGCGGACGACCTCGCAGAACTGAAGGACGCGGTGGAGCAGTTCGATCGCCGCTAGGCGATCGAGCGCGGATTCTCTGCGAAGTACTCGGCCCCCAGCGCGCGAACGCGGGCGTAGTCGCGGTCGGAAAGGGTCGTCCGAAACGGTTTACTCAGCCCGGTGATGATGACCAGCAGCGGCTTGTCGACTCCCTCGGCTTCGTAGTCCAGTCGGCAGTAGAGACGGTGGTGGGTGCGATCGGGACCATCGCAGCGGAACTCGAACCATCCGGTCATGTTGCCGTGCATGGCCTCCCAGTAGCCGCCCCCGGCGAACCTTTTCGGCGGCGCTTTGGCGACGGCGATCAGTCGTGCGTTGAACTTCGCCCGTACCCCGGCTGGTAGCGCCCGAAGGTAGTCACGGCCGGGAATCGTTCCGTCTGCCCGGCGCTGGAAGTAGACCACATCGTGATGGTCGTCGGAGGACGGTTTCGTTTGGGCCACGAACGAGGCGGGTTTGGTCGGTTTACGACTTTTCCTTCCGGTCCGCTCGTCCGATGACATCGTTTGATAATGGTCTGTGCCACAGTCCTTTCCATATTTCGATCCGGCGTGTTCCCGCGGCGCACCGACAAGCGATCCGCTTGCACTCCTGGTCCGCTGTCCAGGGCTTTTCGTTAGTCGACGGTGTAGGTGCCGACGAGCTGACCGTCTCCGATGCTCGCGTCGACGATCGCGGACCTCGCGTCGTCGGCTGACGTTCGCGCGTCTACCTCTACGGGGCGCGAGAGCGCGTAGACGATGAATCGGTAATGGTGGACGCCGGTGCCCGCGGGTGGGCACGGTCCGAAGTATTCGGCGCGGTTCGCGCTGTTGAGGCTGACCACTCCACCCGCGGGTGTCTCCCCCTCCGCACTGGACGTGGTCGTCGGCGGGATATTGCTGACCACCCAATGTGTGAACAGGCCGCTCGGGGCGTCCGGGTCGTCCACGATCAGCGCCGAGGTGACGGCTCTCGGGGGAACCGTCCAGTTCAGCGGCGGCGGTTCGTTCCTGCCTTCGCAGGTGTAAACCGCCGGAATCGGGTCGCCATGGTCGAAAGCGGTACTGTGCACGGAGATCTCGTTCGTCGCGGGCATCGCGGCCTCCGCTCGAGTCGAGGGGATGGTGGTCGAGCCTGACGGTTCGCCTGTCTCATGGCGACTGGCGATCGACAGGCGAACCTCGTTAGTTCGTTGTAAGTCCAGCGTAAGACGCCATTGCGGGGACCATATAGAGTATGGGCAAATCTGTCGTTATCGCTGCCTGCGGGCGACCGGCCGCCCCCGCGATCATGGCCCGGTTCACCCGGCCGGATATGCGGGCCGTCGCCCGATGCGTCGGTCCTTTCGATCTGGACACGGGTGGGGCGGCCCCGGGCTGAACCGGCGGCCGCCATCCCTCAGTCCGACCCTGTCCCCGCCGATTGCTTGTCCCGGGCCAGCGCCGCGATCATCTCGATCCGCTCCACCGCGTCGGTGACGATCCGATCGATCAGTTCCTTGCACGTGGGCAGATCGTCGATGATCCCCGTGACCTGTCCCGCCGCGAGTACGCCCGCCTGGGTGTTGCCCTCGACCAATCCGGCGCGCAGGAGCATCGGCGTGTTCGCGGCCATGACGACCTGAGACCAGCTGAGATCCTTGGTCTTTCGCATGGCTAAGCCGTCGCGGACCATCGTGGACCACTTCATGCCGGTCATGCTCTTGAACCGGGCCGCGTTGCCCACCGCGGCGGTGAGACCGCGCCAGCGGCCCGAATGCTCCAGCCGCTGCACCAGTTCGGTGTTCAGGACGCGGTGCGGCATGCCGTCGACTTTGAGCGACACCACCGTGTCCTGGAGCTGTCGCCGCAGGTACTCCTGCTTGACCGCATCGGGGACGGTGCTCTCCTGGGTGAGCAGGAACCGGGTGCCCATCGCGACGCCCGCCGCGCCGTAGGCCAGGGCGGCGGCCAGGCCGCGCCCATCGAAGAATCCGCCCGCGGCGACCACGGGGATGTCCACCGCGTCCAGCACCGAGGGCAGCAGCAGGGTGGTGGCCACCGGGCCGGTGTGCCCGCCGCCCTCGCCGCCCTGCACGATCACGGCGTCGGCGCCCCACGATGCGACTTTGACCGCGTGCTTCGCCGCGCCGATCGACGGAATGACCACCACTCCGGCGTCTTTCAGTTTCGCGATCAGGTCCTGTTTCGGCGCGAGCGCGAACGACGCGACCGCCACCTGCTCCCGGATCAGCAGATCGATGCGTTCCGGCGCGTCCGCGGCGTCGGCGCGGATGTTCACGCCGAACGGTTTTGCGGTGTGCGCCTTGGTCTTCGCGATGGCCGCCTCGAGCTCGGCGAAGGTCATGGTGGCGGAGGCGAGGATGCCGAGCCCACCGGCTTCGGCGGTGGCCGACACCAGGCTCGGGCCCGCGACCCAGCCCATGCCGGTCTGCACGATCGGGTGTTCGATGCCGACCAGTTCGGTCAGCGGGGTACGCAAGCGCGGGCTCATGACGGGACCTCGGTTTCGCGAATCTTTCTGGGGTCGAGCACCTCACGGATCAACCGCAGCTCCTCGGCGGTCGGCTGCCGCGTCTCGCCCGCCTCCCCGAGCCCGGCGATCTCGAACGAGGTGTTCTCCGCTACCTCGTCGGCGGTGACGCCGGGATGCAGGCTGCGGGCGCGCATGGTGTGCCCGGGGCCTTCGAAATCGAAGACGCCCAGATTGGTCACCACGCGGTGCAGGTGATGGAAGCGGTATGCCGGGTCGGCCGCGTCGACCTTGTCGTAGCCCACCCCGGAGACGATGTCGACCTTCTCGGTGAACACGCGCTTGGTGTGCCGCGCGACCCAGTAGCTGGTGGCGTGATTGATCGTGTTGCCCGGCGCGCCACGCACACCGAACATCTGCCGGGTCGGCTGCTGCAACGAGCCGAACGCCGAAAGGTTCTGGTTGCCGAACCGGTCGATCTGATTGGCGCCCATCACCACGTGCCTGCGCCCGGACGCCACCACGTCGAAGACTCTCCGGAACGGGATCCAACCTTCGATCGGCGCTTTGCCGCCCAGCGGGGGAGTCTCGGCGAACAGCAGCGCCTCGCCGTCGGACAGCAGCAGATCCGGTTCGGTGGTGAGCTTGGCCAGCCGCGCGCCGATGATGGACATCGGCGACATGGGGCTGGCCATGATCTCACCCGCGCCGCTGAAGATCTCCGCGCAGGCGATGGCGCAGATCTCGGCGCGGGTGACGGTTTCGGTGCTGGTCATCACGCCTCCTCGGCGAATCGGCGGACGGCGGCCTGGTATTGCTCCTCGGAGCCGGTCAGATAGGTGTCGACGAACCGCTGCCACGACTCCGGCGTCTTCGCGGACTCGACGTAGTGCTTCTGGAACTTCTCGTCCCGGCCGTAGTCGTCGGCCGCCAGGGTGAAGTGCGCGCCGCCGGGTGCCTCGACCACGCCGTCCACCATCATGCGGTTGAGCAGCAGCGATTGCAGCGGAACGGTTTTCACCAGTTCGTCGGTCTCCACGACGCGCTCGACCGAGACGTAGCGGCGCTGCGCCGCCAGACAGAACAGATCGTCGAAGTAGGGGTCGACGCCGGTGTAGGCGGCGTTGCCGTGCGCGTCGCCGAGGTTCAGGTGCACCAGCGCCGCGTCGAGATTCAGCGCGGGCATGGCGGTCAGGGTCTCCGGCGTGCCATCGACGGGATAGGGCGATTCGATCGTCTTCAGCTCGCCCTCCCAGAAGTGCGGGACGTCCGAGCCGAGCCCGGCGCGGATCGGCAGGAACGGCAGTCGCGCCGCCGCGGCCTCCAGCCCGCACTTGAGCATGCCTTCGTCCATCTCGCGGGCGACCAGCGCACCCGAGGTGCGCGCCTTGGCGAACCACGGGTCATAGAACGGCGCCGAATCCAGCGATACGAAGCCGTAGTACGCCTTACGCACCTTCCCCGCCGAACACAACAGCCCGAGATCGGGCCCGCCGTAGCCGACCACGGTCAGGTCCGTGAGGTCCGAACGCAGAATGGCTCGCACCAGCGCCATCGGCTTGCGCCGCGACCCCCAGCCGCCGATGCCGATGGTCATCCCGCTGCGCAGCTCGCCGACGACCTCGTCGAGCGACATCCGCTTGTCTCGCATGGATAATTCCTCTCTCACTGTCCGCTCTTGCGCGCCGCGAGGTCGTCGTCGAACCGGGCGCGGATCTCGTCGGCGACGCCGGCGAGGTTGAGTTCGAAGGTGAATCCCTGCTCGTACCGGTAGCTGTGGTGCACGTCCTGCACGTCGATGCCGTTCAGCGCCCGCTTGGCCGCCCGGATCACCCGGCCGTCCTTGGCCGCGATGTTCTTGGCCAGCTCCAAGGCGGCGGCGTCGAGTTCGGCGCGCGGCACCACCTGGTACACCGAGCCGTAGTGGTGCAGCTGCTGGGCGGTGATCGTGCTCGCGGTGTAGAACAGCGCGCGCATCAAGTGCTGCGGTACCAGCCGGGCGAGGTGGGTGGCCGCGCCGAGCGCGCCGCGGTCGACCTCGGGCAGCCCGAAGGTCGCGTCGTCGGAGGCGATCACGACATCCGCGTTGCCCACCAGGCCGATGCCGCCGCCGAGGCAGAAGCCCTGCACCACCGCGATCACCGGCACCTGGCACTCGTACACCGCCGCGAACGCCTCGAAGCAGCCGTGATTGGCGTCGATGAGCGCCTGATGGCCGGGCTTGCTCTGGATCTCCTTGATGTCCACACCCGCGTTGAAACCGCGGTTCTCCGCGCGCAGCACCACCACCTTGGTGTCCGGGTCGCGGCCCGCCGCGCGCACTTCGTCGGCGATGGCGAACCAACCGTCCGTGGGGATGGCGTTGACCGGCGGATAGTCGACCGTGACCACGCTGATTCCGGTCGATTCGGAGTGGCGGTTGATCCCCATGGCAAGTCCCATCCTGTGTGAACGCATTGGCAAAGCAAGCAGTTGCTTGGTAGGTTAGCACGGTGCCACTCGAAATCGATCTGTCCGGCCGCGTCGTTCTGGTGACGGGCGGTGTGCGCGGTGTGGGCGCGGGCGTGAGCAAGGCGTTCCTTGCCGCCGGGGCCACCGTCGTGGCCTGTGCGCGGCGACCGGCTGACGCGCCCGTCGAAGTCGACGGCCGCGCGATCGACTACGTGCCGTGCGATGTGCGGGACGAGGACGCGGTGCGCGCCCTGATCGACACGATCACCGAGCGCCACGGCCGCCTCGACCATCTGGTGAACAACGCGGGCGGCGCTCCGTTCGCACTCGCCGCCGAGGCCGGCAAGAAGTTCCACACCAAGATCGTCGAGCTGAACCTGCTCGCTCCGCTGCTGCTGGCGCAGGCCGCCAACGCGGTGATGCAGCGGCAGGACGAGGGCGGCTCCATCGTGAACATCTCCAGCGTCAGCGGGCACCGTCCGTCGCCGGGCACCGCCGCCTACGGCGCGGCGAAAGCGGGCGTGGACAGTCTCACCGGCTCGCTCGCCGTCGAGTGGGCGCCGAAGGTTCGGGTGAACTCGCTGGTGGTGGGACCGGTCGACACCGAGCTGAGCCGACTGCACTACGGCGATCAGGACGGCGTCGACGCGGTGGGCCGGACCATTCCTCTGGGTCGCATGGCCCGGCCCGACGACGTCGGCCGCTGCGCCGTCTTCCTGGCCTCGCCGCTGGCCGCATACGTCAGCGGCGCGACCCTGCTGGTGCACGGCGGCGGTGAACGGCCCGCCTTCCTCGCCGCTTCCAATGCCGATCAGCAGTCCTGAACAAGACCGCACACGAAGAAGGACACATATGGACACCGAGCAGATCTGCGCCGGGCGCGTCGTCATCGTCACCGGCGCGGGCCGGGGCATCGGCCGCGCGCACGCCCTCGCTTTCGCCGCGGCGGGCGCCAGCGTGGTGGTCAACGACATCGGTTCGACCCTGGACGGCGCGGCCACCGCGGAAACGCCCGCCGCGCAGGTGGTCGCCGAGATCGAGGCGCTGGGCGGCCGGGCGGTGGCCAACGGCGACGACGTCGCCGACTGGGAAGGCGCTCGCAGGCTCGTCCGCCAGGCCGTCGACAACTTCGGCAAGCTGGACGTGCTGGTCAACAACGCCGGTTTCGTGCGCGACCGGATGTTGGTCAACCTGGGCGAGGAGGAGTGGGACGCGGTGGTGCGCGTGCACTTGAAAGGCCACTTCGCGACCATGCGGCACGCGATCGAATATTGGCGTGCGGAGGCCAAGGCGGGCCGCCCGGTCGACGGACGGATTATCAACACCAGCTCCGGCGCCGGTCTGCAGGGCAGCGTCGGACAGAGCAATTACGGTGCGGCCAAGGCCGGTATCGCGGGCCTGACGCTGACCGCCGCCGCCGAATTCGCCCGCTACGGCGTGACGGTGAACGCGATCGCCCCGTCCGCGCGCACCAGGATGACCGAGACGGTGTTCGCGGACATGATGGCGGCGCCGGAAAGCGGCTTCGACGCGATGGCGCCGGAGAATGTGTCTCCGCTGGTCGTATGGCTGGGCAGTGCGCAGTCGGCGGCGGTGACGGGGCGGGTCTTCGAGGTGGAAGGCGGCAAGGTGGCGCTGGCCGACGGCTGGCGGCACGGTGAGCCCGCCGACCGCGGCGCCCGCTGGGATCCGGCCGAGCTCGGACCAGTCGTGGCCGACCTGATCGCCAAAGCGACTCCGCCGGAGCCGGTATACGGCGCCTGAGCGGCCTCGGCCCTTCAACGGGCGCGTTGGCGGACCGGGGTCTAGTATGGGCACCCGTCCGTTCGGAAAGTCCCGTGTGAGAGTGGCGACCGGGCACAGAACTGCGCTTCGACTGATGAGGGGAAGGCTCGGCGCATGAGAGTAGGTCGCGCGTTCCGTGTGCAGGCAGCGTCCGGCGCCGTCGCGGGCCCCGCTCTGCGCGGCGGCACGGTTTCCGCCCACGTGCCACTTTCCCGCCCATCGTGCGCGCCGGATCCCGAGCCGCCGCCCTACGACAGCGCCGATCCCTGGCTTCCGCTGGCCGTGCCGGGGCAGCGGTCGGAGGTCGGTGCGGCCCCTGCCCGGCCGACCGCTGAAACAGGTTCGGCCGCAGCGGGTTCGGCGGCCGCCGGGTCGTCCGGCCTGGGCATTGTGCTCGGCAGCGGGTCGGCCGTGCCATCGCGCTCTACATGGCGGGCATCGTGGCGCTCGCGGTGCCGGCCGTGGATCGGATCCGCCGCGCGGCCCGGCTCGCGACCGGCAGTCCGGCCTGGGCTCGTCCCGCGTGGAAGGTCGCGAGCCTGCTCGCCGCGGTGACCGGGTGAGTGCGGTGGATTGCTCCGTCCGAAGGCTTTAGTCCGGGCGGAGCGTGCAGGCGCGTCTCGCGCGCCTATCGGACCACCGCGCCCGGCTGCGCTCGAAATTGATCGACCTCGCGCAAATACGATCAATCGGGCGCAATAGCCGAACGGTCGGACTATTCGGACAGACCGGTTGGACCGGGAATCCTCTTCGACATGAACGACTGCCGGCGAACCGCACCGAAAGTGCATATGTAAGCACATCATAGGGAGGGCGGCACTAACCGGCCTGCGGTCGCGCCCCAATTTCTCTGGGCACGACCGCACGCCGGTTGCGTGCTTCGCCCGCTTACGCGCGCGCAAAACACAGCACAGTGCGACCCGATGGGTCGCACTGTGCTGCCGTGCAGAAGAACCTATTCGGTTCCATCCGGAGGAATTTCGGGCAAGCCCTCGCTTGCCCGCAACTTCTCCGCCATGGATGTGAGGAGGTTCTGTGATTCTTCGGACAAGTCGAACGCTCTACTCGACAGCCGTCGCAGTCCATAGCCTTGCAGCTGGGACAGCAGCTCCAGATCGTGATCGATCTTGGCGGCATAGATGTCGTTGAAGAAGTAGTCCGGCTTGACTTTGAAGAACTTCGCCAGGGCGGCCACCGTCTCATCGGACGGGTTCGTCCGTTGTCCCGACCGCAACTGCGACAGGTACGGTTTCGAGATCGGATGTCCGGAGGCCGTCAGCGCCGCCGCAACCTCCGCGTTGGTGTGCGGCTTACGCCCCGGGGGATGCACGGTTTCGAACAGCTTGTTCAGCCGCGCCGCGAAATCAGCCATTGTGAGCCGCCCAATTCCCTTCGCTGTACTAACAGTCGTTATCTCGGATACGTATCATTGATATTAGCGGCTCAGTAACTGAAAACCTACGCCTGATTCCGGATTTCCTTGAAGCTTCTAGGTCGGAAGGCGGCGAAGGCACTGGGACGGTCGCGTTTGCGGGTCACGCCAAGGCCTCTCGAGAAGCCGCGGTACGAACCGGTTCTGGCCCGTCGCTGCGGTCTCTACGCAAGGGGTCTTGATAGCCGCAAGATAGCTGACATCTCATGGACTCGGCGGTACATGGGTTTGTGTGGCGTACGACACGTTTGCGCCCCTAGGGGATGAATGTTCAACCAACGCGCATGAAATGGTTGAAACTACAAACGTTCGATGATCGTTCCTGTCGCGAGTGCGCCACCGGCGCACATGAGAACCATTGCGGTGCTGCGGTCGGAGCGCTCCAGTTCGTGCAAAGCCGTTGTGATGAGGCGGGATCCGGTGGAGCCGACCGGATGTCCGAGAGCGATGGCGCCGCCGTTGACATTAACCCGATCCATGTCCGGCCGGTGTACAGAAGCCCAGGAAAGTGCCACCGACGCGAACGCTTCGTTGATCTCGAAAAGCTCGATGTCGCCGATATTCATGCCGGACCGCTCCAGCAGCCTGGTGCACGCCTGCACCGGGCCGTCGAGGTGGAACTCCGGCTCCGCGCCGACCACCGCCTGCGTGACGATCCGTGCCCGCGGACGCAAACCCGCTCGCTGCGCGGCCTTCTCGTCCATCAGCAGCACCGCGGCGGCGCCGTCGGAGATCTGCGAGGAGGATCCGGCGGTGTGCACGCCGCCCTCCAGGACCGGCTTCAGCTTCGCCAGGCCTTCGACGGTGGTCTCGCGCAGGCCCTGATCCCGTGACACATCGAGCTTTTCGCCAGTGAGGTTGCCCTCTTTGTCGGCCGCGGGGGCGGTGACGGTGAGCACCTCGCGATCGAACCGGCCCTCTGCCCACGCCTGCGCGGCCAAGCGCTGCGAGCGTGCGCCGAACGCGTCCACGTCCGCGCGGGTGATGCCGCGCCGCTTGGCGATTCGCTCGGCCGCCTCGAACTGGTTGGGCAGGTCGATGTTCCACGACGCGGGCCTGCGCGGCCCCGCGTTCTCGCCGACGTTGGCGCCCAGTGGAACCCGGCTCATCGCCTCCACGCCGCAGGCCATGCCGATGTCGATGGCGCCGGCCGCGATCAGGCCCGCGATCAGATGATTGGCCTGCTGAGCGGAGCCGCACTGGGTGTCGATCGTGGTGGCGCCGACCTGCCACGGCAGGCCCGCGTGCAGCCACGCGACCCGTGTGACGTTGTTGGACTGCTCGCCCGCCTGGGTGACGCAGCCGCCGATGACCTGTTCGACCTGAGCGGGGTCCAGGTGTGCGCGCTCGAGCAGGCCGCGCTGGGCCGCGCCGAGCAGTTCGGCCGCGTGCAGGCCCGACAGCCAGCCGCCGCGCTTGCCGATCGGGGTCCGTGCGGCCTCGACGATCACGGGTGTGCCCATGTCCAACCTTTCCTTATGGGACAGAAAACTGAAACGCGTTCATAGCACTTGTCAGGGGCGGATCTGTCCGGTTTCTTTCCTCGTTCTCGCGCCTGTGCTTCAATGATTATAGAACGTGTTTCAGTTTGTCGAAGGAGACATCTGGTGGTAGACACTGGGAATGCCCGGCCGAATCTTCCGGACGGGTTCGACGTCACGGACCCGGCCATCTACGCCGAGCGTGTTCCGGTCGAGGAGTTCGCCGAACTGCGCCGGACGGCGCCGATCTGGTGGAACCCGCAGTCCCCGGACGTCAGCGGCTTCCACGACGACGGCTTCTGGGTGGTGAGCAAGCACGCCGACGTCAAAGAGGTCTCGCGGCGCAGCGATGTGTTCTCCAGTTACGAGAACACCGCCATCCCGCGGTTCAACGACGACATCACCCGGGAGCAGATCGAGCTGCAACGGATCGTTCTACTGAACATGGACGCGCCGGAGCACACCAAGCTGCGCAAGATCATCTCGCGCGGCTTCACCCCGCGCGCCATCAACGGCCTGCGCGCGGAGCTGTCGGCCCGTGCGGAGTCCATCGTGAAGGCGGCGGCCGAGTCGGGTTCCGGCGACTTCGTCACCCAGATCGCGTGCGAACTGCCGCTACAGGCCATCGCCGAGCTGATCGGTGTACCGCAGGAAGACCGGATGAAGGTCTTCTCCTGGTCCAACGACATGACCGGCTACGACGACCCGGAGAGCACCGCCGACCCGGTCGCGGCTACCGCGGAGATCCTTGGCTACGCCTACCAGATGGCGGCCGCGCGCAAGCAGTGCCCGGCCGACGACATCGTCACGACGCTGATCCAAGCCGATGTCGACGGTGACAAGCTCACCGAAGAGGAGTTCGGCTTCTTCGTGATCATGCTCGCCGTCGCGGGCAACGAGACGACGCGCAACGCCATCTCGCACGGCATGATCGCGTTCCTGGAGAACCCGGACCAGTGGGAGCTGTTCAAGAAGGAACGTCCCGCCACGGCCGCCGACGAGATCATCCGGTGGGCCACTCCGGTCACCTCGTTCCAGCGGACCGCGCTGGAGGACACCGAACTCGGCGGCGTGCAGATCAAGAAGGGCCAGCGGGTGGTCATGCTGTACCGCGCGGCCAACTTCGACGAAGAGGTCTTCGACCAGCCGGAGAAGTTCGACATCATGCGCGCGGACAACCCGCACCTGGCCTTCGGCGGCACCGGGGCGCACTTCTGCATCGGGGCGAACCTGGCCCGGCTGGAGATCGACCTGATCTTCAACGCTATCGCCGACCACCTGCCCGACATCACCAAGGTCGCCGACGCCAAGCGGCTGCGTTCGGGCTGGCTCAACGGGATCAAGGAGTTCCCGGTCGACTACAAGACCTGCCCGGTCGCGCACTGAGACACAGAAAGGGGTCCTCGCACTTCGGTGCGAGGACCCCTTTCGTAGGCCGTGGCATCAGTCGGCCGGCCGCGCGGTCTTCATCGCGCGATCGACCTCCCAGAACGCGCGCAGGGCGGCGATCTTGCCGTCCTGGTTCACCCGGTAGGTGAACACGCCGTCGGCGTCGATCCGGTGCCCGCCGAGGGTGCTGCGGATCGTGCCGGTGAAGGCGACCTCGTTGCCGCAGGCGAACGAGTCGCCGAACAGGAATTCGATCAGATCGGTCTTCGCGATCGCCTTGTCCCAGAACGCGGCGATGGCCTCCGTGCCGCGGTGGCCTCTGCCCTCCGGGTCGAAGCCCGACGGGCCGATGGGGTCCTCCACGATGCCGTCCTCGGCGAACAGCGCGACCCAGGCACGCTTGTCCCGTGCTCGCACGGCGGCCTGTGACGCAAGGCCCGCGGCCCGGGCCGGATGCTCGGTGGTCATACGGCCTCCTTCGACCGGTTGATGGGTCTCACCGCGCGGCGAGCACGGGTTCGGCAATGTACTGTCGCGCGAACTTGCGCAGCGAGTCCTGCTTGGCGGCGAGTTCACCGTCGAATCCGATGCCGTCGGCCAGCCAGGGCACCACGATCGCGTCGGTGACGCCCGCGTCCGCGAGGTCCTGATAGCCCGACCGGCCGAAGCGATCGACGCACACCGCCTGGATCTCGAACGGCTCGTCGGCCCGGCCGTACTCGGCGCGCAGCGTGCCGAGCTTGCCGATGGTGCTCCGGAGTTCGTCGTAGGTCATCATGGCCGAGGTCCAGCCGTCGCCGACCCGCGCGGCGCGGCGCAATGCCGCGTCGGTGTGCCCTCCGATATAGAACGGCACCGGCTCACTCGGGGCCGGGCTGATCTGCAGCGGATCGAAGTCGAAGAACTCGCCGTGGTACTCGACCATGCCACCGGCGAGCACCAGCTTGATCACCTCGATCATCTCGTCCACCCGCGCGCCGCGGCGTGCGAAGGGCACGCCGCACCACTCGAACTCCTCCGGCGCCCAGCCGATACCGACGCCGAAACCGAAGCGGTTGCCCGACAGGTTCGCCACCGAGCCGACCTGCCGGGCCAGCAGCAGCGGATTGCGCGAACCCAGCTTCAGCACGTTCGTGTAGAAGCGGATGCGGTTGGTGACGGCCGCCATGGCGGCCGCGCCGATGAGCGGGTCGACCCACGGGGTGTCCGGCCCCCAGAACCGGCTGCCGTCGGCGGTGTAGGGGTACTTCGCCGCCGCCGACTTCATGTAGAACAACGAATCCGGCAGGGCGATGGACGAGAAGCCGTACTCTTCGGCGGCTTTCGCGAGCTCCGGCAGCTGGTCCAGCGGACTCAGCGCGATGCCGACGGTGAACTTCAGCGGAGTCACCGCCGCTCCGATCCGACCACCCACATCGAGAAGTACTGCGAACCGCCGCCGTACGCGTGGCCCAGCGCCTTGCGCGCGCCCTCGACCTGATAGTCCCCGGCCCGCTGCATGACCTGCTTGGCGGCCTCGGCGAACCGGATGAGCCCGGAGGCGCCGATCGGGTTGGACGACAGCACGCCGCCGGACGGATTGACCGGAAGGGTGCCGCCGATCTCGGTCTCGCCCTTGTCGGTGAGCTTCCACCCGTCGCCCTGCGGCACGAAGCCGAGGTTTTCCAGCCACATCGGTTCGAACCAGGAGAACGGGACGTAGATCTCCGCTACGTCGATCTCCTCGAGCGGGTTGGTGATGCCGGCCGCCTGCCACAGCGCCGCGGCCGCGTCGCGGCCCGCCTGCGGGTTGACCTGGTCGCGCCCGGAGAACGTGGTCGGCTCGGTACGCATCGCGGTGCCGTGCACCCAGGCGACCTTACGGCCGGTGGCCTCGACCGCCTCGGCGGCGGCCGCGTCGCCCAGCACGATCGCGCACGCGCCGTCGGACGAGGGGCAGGTCTCGTCGAAGCGGATCGGGTCCCACAGCATCTGCGAGGCGAGCACCGATTCCAGCGTGATGTCGGGCTGCTTCAGGTGGGCCAGCGGGTTCTTGGCGCCGTTGCGGCGATCCTTCACCGCCACCATGGCGCCGATGTGGCCCGGGGCGTTGGAGCGCCGGATGTAGGAACGTACGTGCGGCGCGAAATATCCGCCCGCGCCCGCGCCGACCGGCATGGTGAACGGCACCGGAATCGACAACGCCCACATGGCGTTCGACTCCGACTGCTTCTCCCACGCCACCGCGAGCACGCGCTTGTGCACACCCGCCTGCACCAGATTGGTCGCGACGATGCCGGTGGAGCCGCCGACGGAACCGGCGGTGTGCACCCGCAGCAGTGGCTTGCCGGTGGCGCCGAGCGCGTCCGCCATGAACAGCTCGGGCATCATGACGCCCTCGAACCCGTCGGGCGCCTTGCCGACCACGACCGCGTCGATATCGGCGATGGTGAGGCCGGCGTCGGCGAGGGCGCGATCGATGGCCTCGCGGCACATTCCCGACATGGAGACGTCGGTCCGTTTCGTCACGTGATGGGTCTGTCCGGTGCCGAGCACCGCAGCTGGCAAGCTCATCGGTTCTCCGATCCCAAGACGGTCACAAGGTTCTGCTGGAGCGCGGGGCCGCTGGTGGCGTGCGCCAGGGCGCGATTCGCCGAGCCCGCGATGATCGCCTCGGCCGCGAAGCCGATGCGCTCCAGGCCCGCGGCGAACATCGGGTTGACCGCGAGCGCGCCGCCGGACGGATTAACCTTCGTGCCGTTCTTCAGCCCGATCGCCTCGGCGAGGATCAGCTGCTGATGGCTGAACGGCGCGTGCAGCTCGGCGATGTCGAAGCCACTGACGTCGCCGCCGGTGACCGCCTGGGCCGCGGCGGCTGTCGAAGGCGAGACGGTGAGGTCACGCGCACCGAGCACCGGAGTATCGATCCGATGCGCCATGCCGGTGATCCACGCGGGGCGTTCGCACAGTTCGCGGGCGCGGTCGCCCACGGCGAGCACGATGGCGGCCGCGCCGTCGGTGATCGGCGCGATGTCGTGCGCGCGCAGCGGATCCGCGACGTAGGGCTGGTCGAGCAGGCTGTCGGCATCACCGTCGCCTGCCACGACGGCCGCCATGTCGCGCTCGGTCCAGCGACCCGCGTCCAGACCGGCGCGCGCCTGCAGGCCGGCGATGGACCAGGCGTCCGGCCACAGCGGCGCGACCAGGTAGGGGTCCAGCTGCATGGTGAGCACCTGGCGCTGCGTGCCCGCGGAGGACTTGCCGAAGCCGTACACCAGCGCCGTCGTCGCCTGCCCGGAGCGCAGTTTCACCCACGCCTCGTACAGCGCCCATGCGGCGTCCATCTCCACGTGCGATTCGTTGATCGGCGGCACCGCGCCGATGGCGTCGATCGCCGAGATGAACGAGAAGGCCCGTCCGGCAAGGTAATCGGACGAGCCGGAGCACCAGAAGTCGATATCGGACTTGGTGATGCCGAGTCGGTCGTAGAGCTGCTGGAAGCAGGGCACCAGCATCTCGACACCGTTGGTGGTGCCGAAGGTCTCCGGCACGTGCGGCGCGTGGGCGAAGCCCACGACCGCGATGTCGGTGGCGTTGTCAGTCAACGTGCGCCTCTCTCAGAGGTGGTGCTTATAGGTCTCGTAGTCGGCGTCCGGCTCGCCGGAGGGACGGAAGTGGTCCACGTTCTCCAGTCCGTAGCCCCACTCCTCGCGCGGCTTCCACACCGCCTGCACCCGCATGCCCATACGCACCTCGCTCGCGTCGCAGCCGAGCACCAGGTGCAGCACCGGGATGTCCGCGCCGTCCAGCAGCACGTAGGCCGCGACGTAGGGCGGCTTGATCCGCTGGCCCATGAACGGCACATTGACGATGCAGAAGGTGGTCACGGTGCCGTGATCGGATAGTTCGATGAACTCGTCGGTCGGCCTGCCGTCGGTCGGATTCGCGCCGCGCGGCGGGAAGTACACCTTGCCCGCGGCGTCGGTGCGCGCGCCGATCAGCTTGCCTTCGGCGAGTCCGCGCAGGTACACGGTCTCCTGCGGCGAGGCGGTGTGCTTGTAGGACAGGTCGACCGGCGTCGTGATCATGGTGACCGGATCGGCCGAGGCGGACGCCACCGGTGCCGAAGCCTTCTCGCCCGGCTCGAAGCAGAGGATGTCGCGAATGCTGCCCTCGGTCTGCCCGGCCCAGCGGGCGGTCACCCGTAAGCCTTTGCGGATGTCCTCGGGTGCGGCGACGTCGACGGCGTGCAGCAGCGTCGTGTCCGCGCCGTCCAACCGGATCAGCGCCCAGGCGAACGGGCGGTCGAACGGCTGGCCCGGCAGCGGCTCGCGCACCCAGGTCCAGGATTCGACGGTGCCGGTGTCGGCGACGTCGACGAACTCGGTCAGTGGTTCGGCGGTGATCGGATCGTATTCCGGCGGCGGCACGATCACCCGGCCGTCCGACCCGCGCGCGCCGACGATCTTGTGGTCGCGCAATCGGGTCAGAAAGGTTCCGATGGTGGTGCCGACGGAGCGGGTGTAATCGAAACGCACCCGCAGGGGCGCGCTGAGTACCTCGGGCACGGCGCCCGTGTTCAATGCCGTGCCGCTACCACCAGCGATTGCCGTGGATGCAGTATTCCCCTGAGTCACGATATCGAGTAGAACAGGTTCTAACTCTGGTGGCAAGCAGTTGATCGGAAAGGGGTCCGGCGTGAAGTTCGGATTGCAACTCGGGTACTGGATGGCCCAGCCGCCCGCGAACGCGGGGGAGCTGGTGGTGGCGGCCGAGGAAGCCGGGTTCGACGCTGTCTTCGCCGCCGAGTCATGGGGGTCGGACGCCTTCGGTCCGCTCACCTGGTGGGGTTCGGCCACGCGGCGGGTGCGCCTGGGCACATCGGTGGTGCAGATGTCGGCGCGCACGCCGGCGGCGACCGCCATGCACGCGCTCACCCTCGACCATCTCAGCGGTGGCCGCGCCATTCTCGGCTTGGGCGTCTCGGGTCCGCAGGTGGTGGAGGGCTGGTATGGCCAGCCGTTCGCCAAGCCGTTGCAGCGCACCCGTGAGTACGTCGGGATCGTGCGCCAGGTGCTGGCCAGGCAGGCGCCGGTCACCAGCGACGGCCCGCACTACCCGCTGCCCTACACCGGGCCGGGTTCGATCGGGCTCGGCAAGCCGCTGAAGCCGATCGTCCATCCGCTACGTGCGGATTTGCCGATCTGGCTGGGCGCGGAGGGGCCGAAGAACGTGGCGCTCACCGCCGAGATCGCCGACGGCTGGCTGGCCATCTACTACGCGCCCCGGCTGGCCGGGATGTACGACGAGTGGCTCGACGAGGGCTTCGCGCGGGCGGGCGCGCGGCGCAGTAGGGAGGACTTCGAGATCGCCGCGAGTTGTCAGGTGGTGATCACCGACGACCCGGCGGGCGAGCTGGAGCGGATGCGCTGGATCATGGCGCTCTACATCGGCGGCATGGGCGCGCCGGAGTTGAACTTCCACGCCCAGGTGTACCGGCGCATGGGGTACGACCGCGAGGTCGACGAGATCGGCAAGTTGTTCCAGTCGGGCAAGAAGGCGGAGGCCGCGGCGGCGGTGCCGGACGAGCTGATTCTGGACACCGCGATCATCGGAGACGAGGAGCATGTCCGCAAACAGCTGCGGGTCTGGGAGGCCGCGGGCGTCACGATGATGCTGGTGTCGGTTCCCGATGTCGCGCAATTGCATCGGCTCGTACCCCTTGTCGAACAATAGAACACGTTCTAGATTCAATGGGGTGACTGCCTCACCCGCCCCGTCGGCTCCGCACAATCCCCCCGTACCGGAGCCAGTGAAAATTCTCGGTCTGTGGAACATCGCCGAAGCCGAACCCGATCGGATCGCGATGGTCGATCCCTCGGGCCGGGAGGTGACGTATCGCGAATTGGCCACGCTCGCCAATCGTTACGCCACCGGCCTGCGCGGGCTCGGCCTGAAAACCGGTGACGTGCTGGTGAGCATGGTGCACAACTGTGTGGAGGCGATCGCGGCGTACTTCGCGGCCTACCAGTCGGGGTTGTATATCGTCGCGGTGAACTGGCATCTCACCGGTCCGGAGGTCGCCTACATCCTGGCCGACAGCGAGGCGAAGGCGTTCATCGCCAGCGATCGTTTCGCCGCCGCGGCCAAGGCCGCCGCCGACGAGGCGGGCTTGCCCGCGACGGCGCGCTTCGCGGTGGGCGAGATCGAGGGCTTCAAATCGGTGGCCTGGCTCGGCGCCGCCGACACCGGCCGTCCGTCCGACCGCAGCACCGGCGCGCCGATGCTCTACACCTCGGGGACCACGGGACGGCCCAAGGGCGTCCGGCGGCCGCTCACCGGCGCGGACCCCGATGTGGTCCCGGCGCACACCACCGCGTTCTTCGGCCTGTTCGAACTCGCGCCCTACGACGACCACGTGCACATCTGCGGCTCGCCGCTGTACCACACGGCGGTGCTGAACTTCGCCACCATCTCGATCAACCTGGGCCACAAGCTGGTTCTGATGGACCGCTGGGACGCCGAGGAGATGCTGCGGCTGATCGACAAGCACCGGGTGACGCACAGCCACATGGTGCCCACCCAGTTCCACCGGCTGCTGGCCTTGCCGGAGGAGGTGCGCGCCAAGTACGACGTGTCCTCCCTGCGCAGCATGGTGCACGGCGCCGCGCCCTGCCCGCAGGAGACCAAGCGGCAGATGCTCGAATGGTGGGGCCCGACGGTCACCGAGTACTACGCGGCCACCGAGGGTGGCGGCACGGTGATCAACGGCGCCGACTGGCTGCGCAAGCCGGGCTCGGTCGGCAAGGCGTGGCCGTGGTCGGTGATCAAGGTGCTCAGCGAGGAGGACGGCTCCGAGGTGCCCGCGGGCGAGACCGGTCTGGTCTACATGCGCATGGGCGCTTCGAGTTTCGAGTACCACCACGACAAGGCCAAGACCGAGGACTCGCGCGTCGGTGACCTGTTCACCGTCGGCGACATCGGGCACCTCGACGAGGACGGCTACCTCTACCTGCACGACCGGCGCTCGGACCTGATCCTGTCCGGCGGGGTGAACATCTACCCGGCGGAGGTCGAGAACGTCCTGATCACGCATCCGAAGGTCGCCGACGTCGCGGTTTTCGGCGTACCGCATCCGGATTGGGGCCAGGAAGTGAAGGCGGTCGTGCAGCCCGTCGACGGAGCGGAGGGCGACGAGTCGCTCACCGAGGAGCTTCTCGCGTTCGCCGCCACGCAATTGGCGAAGTACAAGATGCCCAAGTCGGTCGACTATCTGCCCGAGCTGCCACGTGATCCGAACGGCAAGCTGTACAAGCGCAAGCTGCGCGAGCGTTATATCCCAGCGTCGTAACGTATCCCGCAGCCGGGTCGCTGGGGCTTCGGCCCGGCTGCGCGACCGACGCCGAAAAGCGAATGCGCCCTTCGCGACAATCTCGCGAAGGGCGCATTCGTGCGCGCCGGATCAGATGCTCTCGCGCAGTTCGGGGGCGAGACCGAACAGGGGGAACAGCTTCTCGGTGTCGAGGAAGAAATTCAGTCCGGCGATGGTGTCGCCGTCGAGTTCCAGCACCGTGATCGACCACGGCACCCATACGCCCGGCTCGTCGCCCGGCTTGTAGTGGCCGAAGGCGGGCAGGCCGTTGGCGCCTTCCAGCCGGACCAATCGCGAATCGCGGCAGGCGCTTCCGGTGCCGAGCATGAACGCGGCCACGTTCTCCGGGCCGGAGACCCACAGCTCGACCGGCGGCATGGACAGTGCCACATCCGCTTTCAGCAGCGAAGTGAGCGTATCCATGTCGTAGTCCTCGAACGCCTTGACGAAATTGTCGACGAGTCTGCGCTGGTCGTCGTCGGTCTCGTCGTAGGTGTCGGTGGCCGCGGGCTGGACCTTGGACATGGTGGCGCGCGCCCGTTGCAGCGCGCTGTTGACCGACGCGGGCGACATGGTGAGTGCCTCGGCGGTCTCGTTGGCGGAGAAACGCAGCACCTCGCGCATGATCAGGATCGCGCGCTGGGTGGCGGGCAGGTGCTGGCATGCGGCGACGAAGGCCAGGCGCAGCGTGTCCTTGGCGCTGGCGTGCTCGGCCGGATCGGCGCCGAAGGCCAGGGCGTTCGGAATCGGCTCGATCCAGACGTAATCCGGTTGGGGCGCGGGCAACGGCGAATCCGGCCGCGACGGACCGGACAAATCCATCGGCCGGGCGCGGCGCTGCGGACCGTCGAGCATGTCCAGGCAGACGTTCGTGGTGATCTTGTACAGCCAGGAGCGCAGGCTGGCACGGCCCTCGAACGAATCGTAGGACTTCCATGCCCGGGTGAGGGTCTCCTGCACCGCGTCCTCCGCTTCGAAGGACGAGCCGAGCATGCGGTAGGCGTACGCGCACAGCTCCCGACGATGGGTCTCGAACGCGGCGAGCAGATCGGGAGCGAGGCCGTCGGGCGAGCCGGGCGAGTCGTTCATGGCTGCCACCCTGCCACAGGCCACCGACAAGAAACAGGCTGTTCAACTCGAGTGCCGCACCGATCAAGATCATTAAACCTGTCCGGCCTATGGGACGTGTCACGGTCGTGGCGGCGATGAATCGACCGCTCGCGGACCGTCATATCCGGTGACACGAAAAGAATTTGCTCGAGAGGAAGAGGCCATGAGCAGCAAGATGATCTTCATCAATCTCCCGGTCGCCGATCTGCACCGATCGATGGCGTTCTACGAAGCGCTGGGCTGGAAGGTCAACCATGACTTCACCGACGACAACGCGGCCTGCATCGTGGTGGACGACAACATCTGCCTGATGCTGCTCATCAGGGATTTCTTCACCACCTTCAGCAAGCGTCCGGTGGCCGACACCAAGGCGGCGATCAACGCGGCGTACGCGCTCGCGCTCGGCAGCGCCGAGGAGGTCGACAGCCTGACCGACGCGGCGCTCGCCGCGGGCGCGACCGAAGAGGTGAACGAGGACAAGCGGGCGCAGGAGGCGCAGGTCGGCATGCACGGCCGCACCTTCATCGACCCGGACGGTCACCAGTGGGAGCCGTTCTGGATGGATTACCCGGGCGCGAACTGAGCCCGGCGAGGGGTCGCCCCCGATGCGCGTGCACTGGTCGCGCATCGGGGGCGTAGGGCTCGATCCGGGAACTCAGTTTCCGGTGAAAGAGGGCTTGCGCTTCTCCGCGAACGCGCGCGGCCCTTCCTTGGCATCGGCCGAGCGGAATACGGACATGCCGAGCTTGGCGTCGATCTGGAAGGCGTCCTCCTCCGGCATGGCCTCGGTCTCGCGGATGGTGCGCAGGATGGCCTGCACGGCCAGCGGGCCGTTGGCGGCGATCTGCCCCGCGATCTCCAGCGCTTTGTCCAGCGCCGTGCCGTCCGGCACCACGTGCCCGATCAGGCCGATCTCCTTGGCCTCGGCGGCGGTCAGGTGTCGTCCGGTGAGCAGAATCTCGGCGGCGACGGTGTAAGGGATCTGGCGGACCAGCCGCACCGCCGAGCCGCCCAGCGGGAACAGGCCCCAACGCGCCTCGGAGACGCCGAATTTCGCGCTCTCCCCGGCCACGCGGATGTCGGTGCCTTGCAGGATTTCGGTGCCGCCCGCGATGGCGGGGCCCTCGACCGCCGCGATCAGCGGCTTGGTCAGCCTGCGTCCTTTGAGCAGCGCCTCGAGCTTGGCCGGATTCCAGCCGCCGCCGTCGATGGTGTCGCCGGGGTGCTCGGAGGTCATGCCCTTGAGATCGGCGCCCGCGCAGAACGCGCCGCCCGCGCCGGTCAGGATCGCGACCCGGATGTCCGGATCGTCGTCCACCTGGTTCCAGGCGTCTTTCATGATCGCCATCATCTCGCCGGACAGCGCGTTGCGCGCCTCGGGCCGGTTCATGGTGACGATGAGGACGTGGTCGCGCTTCTCGACGAGGCAGTGCGGCATCGCTGATTCTCCTGACTTCGAGCCTTGTCAGAAACAGTAACACGTTCTATTTTTATGGCTGTGAGCTACAACATAGCGGACCTTGTCGAACATGCCATCGACCTGATGCCCGACCGCGTCGCGCTGGCCGACGACGGCCGCGAGGTCACCTACGCCCAGTTGGAGGAGCGGGCCAACAGTCTCGCTCACTACCTGCAAGAACAGGGAGTCCAGCCGGGCGACAAGGTGGGTATCTACTCACGCAACACGATCGAGGCCGTCGAGGCCATGGTCGCGATCTTCAAGGCGCGGGCCGTGATGATCAACGTGAACTTCCGTTACGTCGAGAACGAGTTGCAATACATCTTCGACAACTCGGACATGGTTGCGCTGATCCACGAGCGGCGCTACAGCGACCGGGTCGCCGCCGTTCGTTCCAAGACCCCGCAGCTGCGCACCGTCGTCGTCGTCGACGACGATACGACCGGCACGATCGCCACCGCAGCGGATTCGGTGGAATACGAGGCGGTGATCGCGCAGTCCTCGGGCGAGCGCGACTTCGGCGAGCGTTCCCCGGACGACCTGTACATGGTCTACACGGGCGGCACCACCGGCATGCCCAAGGGCGTGATGTGGCGCCAGGAGGACGTGTGGCGCGTGCTCGGCGCGGGCATCAACTTCATCACCGGCGAATACGTCCAGGACGAGTGGGAGCTGGCCAAGGTCGGTGCGGGCAGCCCGCCGATGGTGCGGTTTCCGATCCCGCCGATGATCCACGGCGGAGCGCAGTGGGCCACGTTCCACAGCCTGTTCGGCGGCGGCAAAGCCGTGATGCTTCCGGAGTTCTCCGGGCACGGCGTGTGGCGGGCCATCGATCAGCACAAGATCAATCTGATCTTCATCACCGGTGACGCCATGGCCCGCCCGATGCTCGACGCGCTGATCGAGGGCAATCCGGAAACCGGTCAGCCCTACGATCTTTCGAGCCTGTACGTGATGGCCAGCAGTGCGGCGCTGTTCTCGCCCGCGCTCAAGGACCAGTTCCTCGAGCTGTTGCCCAACCGGATGATCTCCGATTCGATCGGCTCCTCGGAGACCGGTTTCGGCGGTATCGCCATCGTCGCCAAGGGCGCGACGCACACCGGCGGTCCGCGCGTGAAGATCGACGCGTCCACCGAGGTGCTCGACGAGGACGGCAACCCGGTGCGGCCCGGCTCCGGCGCGGTCGGCATCCTGGCCCGGCGCGGGCACATCCCGCTCGGCTACTACAAGGACGAGGTCAAGACCGCGGCGACCTTCAAGGAGTTCAACGGCGTCCGCTACGCCATCCCCGGCGACTTCGCTCGCGTCGAGGAGGACGGCACGGTCACCATGCTCGGCCGTGGTTCGGTCAGCATCAACAGCGGCGGCGAGAAGATCTACCCCGAGGAGGTCGAGGGCGCGCTCAAGACGCATCCGGAGATCTTCGACGCGCTCGTGGTGGGCATCGAGGACGAGCGCTGGGGCCAGCGAGTGGTCGCGGTCGTGCAATGCCGCGGCGAGTCCCGCCCCACCCTGGAAGAGCTCCGCCCCATGCTCACCCAGGAGATCGCGCCGTACAAACTCCCCCGCAGCTTGTGGTTCGTCGACGAGATCAAGCGTTCCCCGGCGGGCAAGCCCGACTACCGCTGGGCCAAGGAACAGGCCCTCTCCCGTCCCGCCGACGACAACGCCGTGGCGAGCGCGAAGTAGTTTTGCGCCGAATCAGCGGTTGGCGAGTTCGGACAGTTGGTAGGCGAGGCGGTGGCGGAAGGTGGGGATGCGGGCCAGGGTGGTGAGGGTCAGGTTGCGCAGGGTGCGGGCGGGGCGTGCGCGCAGGGTGGCCATCTTGGTCATGCGGTCGGTGAACGAGACAACGCCGAGGGCGACGGGGCGGCGGGTGGTTTCGTAGTCGTCCAGCAAGGTGTCCGGCTCGCCGGCCAGCACGCGGGCCAGCAGCGGGCCGAGGGTGGCGGCGTCTTGGATTCCGGTGTTCATGCCCTGGCCGCCCGCCGGGCTGTGCACGTGGGCGGCGTCCCCGGCGAGCAGGACGCGGCCGCTGCGGTAGTGGTCGGCGACGCGGTGGTGCACGCGGAAGCGCGAGCTCCACAGCACCTCGTGAACCCGAACCGTGCCGCCTGGGCCGCGGGCGTCCAAGAGCTTCTGGAGGTCCTCGGTGGTCGAGTGCTCGGGCGCCGTTTCCAGGGTCGCGACCACGCGGAAGCGGTTCGGCTCCTTCTCGTCGGGGAGCGGCGCGACCACCATGACGCCCTCCGGTGAGAGGTGCAGGGCGACTTCGTCGCGCGGGATAGGCCAATCCATCCGCACGTCGGCGAGGACGAAGGATTCCGGGTACGTCGCGCCGGTGAACCCGATCCCCGCTTGCTCCCGCACGATGCTGTGCATGCCGTCGGTCCCGATGACGTAGTCGGCGCGGATGCTGCCGGGCGCGCCCGCCTCGTCGGTGTATTCGACCGTGACGCCGTCGTTCTCCTCCGCGACCCGGGTGACCTGGTACGGCCGCCGTACGTCGCCGCCCGCTTTTCGCAGTCGCTTCAGCAGCACCGCCTCGGTGGTGTCCTGCGGTGTCATCAAGGTGTAGGGGTAGCGGGTCGGCAGCCCGTCGAACCCGATGGTCGCCAAGGTGTGCCCGCCGTCGTGGACGGTGAAGCGCGCGACGATGTCGCCCGTCGCGACCAGTTCGTCCCCGATGCCGAGCTGCTCGAGTACTTCCAGTGTCCTGGCGTGCACGACCGCGGCGCGGGAGGTGTTCGCGCCTTCGCTCAGCCGGTCCAGGAGGACGAAATCCACGCCCGCGTCGGCCAGTGTGATGGCGGCGGTGAGTCCGGCGGGACCCGCGCCGACGATCACGACGGAGGTGGTGGCGGGCAGCGGGTTCGGGGTGGCGTTCATCGGAACTCCTCAGGTCAACGTTTGTAGGCCAACGTTTGTTGACATAACCGTAGCGCAGCTCGCGCTAGGAAGTCAACAGTTGTTGGCCTACACTTGTTGGCATGACCGTAGAGCCTGACCAAGCCCCCGCTCGCCGCTCGGACGCGACGCGCGCGGCGATTCTGGAGGCGGCCCGCGCGCGGTTCGCCGCCGAAGGTTTCCGCAAGGCGACCATTCGCGCCATCGCCGCGGACGCGGACATCGACCCGTCCATGGTCATGCGGTACTTCGGGAGTAAAGACGGCCTCTTCGCGGCGGCGGTCGACGTCCGTCTCGATCTGCCCGATCTCGGCGCCGCGGACCCGGACACCCTGGGTGAGCAGCTGGTGCGCCGCTTCTTGGAAATCTGGGAGGAGCAGCCGAACAAGGAGGTGCTGTTGACGCTGCTGCGTTCGTCGATCACCGACGAGGCGGTCGCCGAACGCGTCCGCGACATCTTCGCCCAGCAGGTATTTCCCGCCGTCCTGCGCTTCGGTGATCCCGCCGATGCCGCGCGCCGGGGCGGCCTGATCGTCACGCAGATGCTCGGCCTCGCCTTGTGCCGCTACGTTCTGTGCCTGCCCCCGGTCGTAGCGCTGACCAGCGACCAGATCATCGCCGAGGTCGGCCCCACTCTCCAGCGCTACCTGACGTCCACCCCGGTTGAGGAACTCCAGGTCGAGCCGCAGCCGAGTCGGAAATCGGGGTGAATCAGCGCGACAGTCGGGAAATGGCCGCGATATCGTGCCACATCGCGGCAATTCGTTGGTGGAGGCGGTGCGTTCGAACAATGACCGCCGATCCCTGCTGCTCCGTGACGGAGCGGCCGCATGTCCGGAGCTTCGGCACGGATGCGGATCGGCGCCGTGCAGCGTTCGAAGACGCTGCCGACTACGTACTGCGGGTGAGCGCGGAGTTGAACCGGCGACTCACCTGAGGCGCAACGGATTCGGCCCGCACGACGTGCTGTCGGGCGGGCCGGATCGTTCTACTGTGCCGCTCTCAGCCGGCCAGCAACGCGCCGAGAGCGCGGAGGTGGTCGGTGCCCGCGCCGAGGGCGAACTCGTTGTGTTTGGCGGCGGTGAAGTAGTTGTGCGCGATGTGGTCGCGGTCGATGCCGACGCCGCCGTGCACGTGGACGACGGTGTGCGCGACGCGGTGGCCCGCGTCGGCGGCCCAGAACTTGGCGGTGTGCACCGCTTCGGCGGCGGGCACGTCCTCCGACAGCAGCCATGCCGCTTGGGTGACCGCCAGGCGCAGGCCTTGGACATCGATGTAGGCGTCGGCGAGCCGCTGCGCCACCGCCTGGAAGCTGCCGACCGCCTTGCCGAACTGCTCACGCTCCCTGGCGTAGTCGGCGACCAGCTCGAGCGCCCGTTCCAGAGTGCCGAGCTGTAGGGCGCTCAGACCGAGCCAGGCGCGAGTCAGGATCCAGTCCAGGATCTCCGCGCCACTGTCCACCGTGCCGACGAGTTCGGCGGGGGTATCGGTGAGTTCGACCGCGAATTCGGGGCTGCGGTCGACCACCTGCTGCGCGGTCACGGTCGCCGCCGCGGGATCGACCAGGAACACCGCCGTGGTCCCCGAGACGCCGGCGGGCACCAGAATTCGCTCTGACCGGTTCGCGAAGGGCACGGTGGTCTTGGCGCCGGTCAGCCGCCAACCGTCCTCGGTCTCGACGGCGGTCGTGGTCGGCGCGGCGGGTTCCCAGTTGCGCTCCTCGGCCAGCGCGACGGTCAGGATGACGCTGCCCGCGCCCGCCTGCGTGGCCAGCTCCTGTTGTGCCGCGGAACCGAACCGCGCCAGCGCGCCTGCGCCGAGCGCGATCGACCACAGGTACGGCACGGCCGCGAGGTGCTTGCCCAGCTCGCGCAGGATGGCGGTCTGCTCGAGCGAGCCGAGGTCACTGCCGCCGACCGCCTCGGGCAGCGCGGCCGCGAGCACGCCGGTCTCGGCCAGCGAGTTCCACAGCTGCTGATCGAATCGCTCGTCGGCGGTGTCGAGTTCGCGCAGCCGGTCGGCGGTGACGAGCTTGCCGCACACCTCGCCGGTCAGCCGGCCGAGATCGAGTTGGGCTTCGGTGGGGGTGAAATCCATGGCGTTCTACCAGCTTTCGATCAGCGCGCCGCGGCAGGCTGCTTGAGGGCGGTCATGGCGATGATGTCGCGCTGCACTTCGTTGGTGCCGCCCCCGAAGGTCAGGATGAGCGCGGCGCGGTGCATGCGCTCCAGACGGCCGCGCAGTTCCGCGCCGGGGGAGTCCTGGCGCAGGTAGGCCTGCGGTCCGAGCACCTCCATGAGCAACCGGTACGCCTCGGTGGCCAGCTCGGTGCCGTACACCTTGCAGGTGGAGGCGTCCCACGGGCGCGGAGCCGCGTCGCCGCCCGCGTCGGCCCGGCTGGCGATCTCCCAGTTCAGCAGCTTGAGGTACTCGACCTTGGCGTGCACCTTGGCCAGGTTGAGCCGCACCCATTCGCGATCGATCACGCGGGAGCCGTCACCGGCCTTGGTGTTGCTCGCCCACTCGACGGTCTGGCGCAGGGCCAGCGCGAGCGGCGCGGCCGAGGTGAGCGCGACGCGCTCGTGGTTGAGCTGATTGGTGATCAGCGCCCAGCCGCCGTTCTCCTGGCCGACCAGCGCGCTCGCGGGCACCCGCACGTCCTGGTAGTAGGTGGCGCTGGTGTCCGGCCCAGCCATGGTGTGCACGGGCGTCCAGGAGAAGCCCTCGGCGGTGGTCGGCACGATGAGCATGCTGATGCCCTTGTGCTTCTTGGCGGTCGGGTCGGTGCGCACCGCCAGCCAGACGTAGTCGGCGTAGGCGATCAGGCTGGTCCACATCTTCTGGCCGTTGATCACGTAGTCGTCGCCGTCGCGCACCGCGGTGGTGCGCAGGCTGGCCAGGTCGGTGCCCGCCCCCGGCTCCGAGTAGCCGATGGAGAAGTGCAGTTCACCGGCAGCGATCTTGGGCAGGAAGAACTTCTTCTGTTCCTCGCTGCCGTAGTGCATGATCGTGGGCGCCACCGAGTTGATGGTCAGGAACGGCACCGGCGCGCCCGCGATCGCGGCCTCGTCGGTGAAGATCAGCTGATCCATGGTGGGGCGATCCTGGCCGCCGTACTCCTTGGGCCAGCCCAGCGCCAGCCAGCCGTCGTGGCCCATCTGCTGGACCACCTCGCGGTAGACGTTGCCCTGCCCGTACTCGCCGGTCTGCGCGCTCAGGGCCTCCCGGCGCTCGGGGGTGATGAGCCGCGCGAAGTAGTCGCGCAGTTCCGCGCGCAGCTGCTCCTGTTGCGGCGTGTACGCAATGCGCATGGCAATACCTCATGGGGGATGGTCGGGATCGGGTTCCCCCGATCATTGCATATGGACTGAAACATGTTCCAGTATTGATACTGAATCCCCCCGATGACGCCCCGGTGGAGCGGATCGGCTTGTTAGGCTTCGGCCAGAGTGGTGGTAAAGGAGTTGCCATGAAGATCAGTGTCGATCCAGACCAGTGCGAAGCTAATGGAATATGCGTCGGAATCGCCCCCGACGTGTTCGAACTCGATGACGAGGACGTGCTGCACATCGCGAACGCCGATGTGCCCGCCGATCGGCTCGCCGATGTCCAGGATGCCGTCGCGCAGTGCCCCAAGGCGGCGCTGCGGCTGCAGTGAAGGACTCTTGCCGTAAGTTGGAACACGTTCTAGAGTCGGCCGCGTGAGCAATGATCTGAGCCTGGCGGGCCGAGTAGCGATCGTGACCGGCGGCGGCGCCGGACTTGGGCGGGCCGAAGCGCTCGCGCTGGCCGGGGCCGGCGCGTCCGTGGTGGTCAACGACCTCGCGGAGTCCGACGCGGTCGCCGACACGCTCGGTGCGATCCGGGCGCTCGGCGCCAAGGCGGAGTTCGTCGCGGGCAGCATCGCCGAGCGCGCCACCGCCGACGCGCTGATCCGTGCCGCGGAGGAGTCGTTCGGCTCGGTCGACATCGTGGTCAACAACGCGGGCATCACCCGCGACCGGATGCTGTTCAACATGTCCGACGAGGACTTCGACGCGGTGCTCGCGGTGCATCTGCGCGGCCATTTCCTGCTGTCGCGCAATGCCGCGGCCTACTGGCGCGGCAAGTCGAAGCAGGCGGGCGCGCCGGTGTACGGCAGGTTGGTCAACACCTCCTCGGAGGCCGGCTTGCTGGGCCCGGAGGGACAGGCCAACTACGGCGCCGCGAAGGCGGGCATCACGGCGCTGACCCTTTCGGCAGCGCGGGCGCTGTCGCGCTACGGCGTGCGCGCCAACGCGATCGCCCCGCGGGCGCGCACGGCGATGACCGAGGCGGTGTTCAGTCCCGCCCCGGAGGGGGAGCCCGATCCGCTGTCGCCCGATCACGTGGCCCGGCTCGTGGCCTATCTGGCCTCGCCCGCGGCCGACGCGGTCAACGGGCAACTGTTCGTCGTCTACGGGGGGATGGTGGCGCTCATGGCGGCGCCCGTCGTCGAGCGCCGGTTCGACGCGGCCGCGGGGGAGTGGTCGCCGCGGGATCTGGCCGACACGCTGGGCGGCTACTTCGCCGATCGCCCCGATGAGCGGACCTTCTCGGCCTCTTCGCTCACCGAGTTGGGGTGAGCCGCGGCGGCTCGCCGCGAGCGCGCAACTGATCAGCTGTCCAACTGTTGATCATGGGATCGGTGCTTGGTAGACATAGGGACGGGTTATGTCTCACTCACAAAGGTGGGATCATCACTCGCTGACACCGGTTCCAAATTTATATGCCGATCTTTCGAAAAATTGCACTTCAAATGTGTGAAAAGTGGTACCGGCAACACGGTGAACATGTTCTAATCGTTCCGGCGGTGCGGCCACGGTGAGATTCGCGCCGTGTGCTGTGTACGCCGGTGAGCAAGGAGGATCGCGGATGAACGAGGTCCTTGCCGTGCCGTTGCGGGCCGTCGGCGGATTCTTCGAACTCACCGCCGATGTCGCACGCGCCAGCGTGCGCAGACCCTTTCAATGGCGCGAGTTCATCGATCAGTCGTGGTTCATCGCGCGGGTATCGATCGTGCCGACATTGCTGGTGGCCATTCCGTTCACCGTTCTGGTGAGCTTCACGCTGAACATTCTGTTGCGGGAGATCGGCGCGGCCGACCTCAGCGGAGCGGGTGCGGCGTTCGGTGCGGTCACCCAGGTGGGGCCGATCGTCACCGTGCTCATTGTCGCGGGGGCGGGCGCGACCGCGATCTGCGCCGACCTCGGCGCACGCACCATCCGCGAGGAAATCGACGCCATGCGGGTGCTGGGCATCGATCCGGTGCACCGCTTGGTGGTGCCCCGGGTGCTCGCCTCGATGTTCGTCGCACTGATGCTCAACAGCCTGGTGTGCACCATCGGCATCGTCGGCGGATTTCTGTTCTCGGTGTTTCTGCAGGACGTGAACCCCGGCGCGTTCGTCAATGGCATCACGCTGCTCACCCATCTGCCCGAGCTGATCATTTCGGAGGTGAAAGCCGGATTGTTCGGGCTGATCGCCGGACTGGTCGCCTGCTACCTGGGCCTTAATGTCAAAGGTGGACCCAAGAGTGTCGGTGATGCGGTGAATCAGACCGTAGTCTTCGCTTTTATGGCCTTGTTCGTCGTGAACGTGGTGGTCACCGCCGTCGGCATCAAGTTCACGGCGCGGTGATCCGATGGCCTTCGTAATCGAATCCCGCTTCCCCCGTACCGTTCGACGGGTGCGCCGGATGTCGGATTCGCTCGATTCGGTGGGCAAGCATGCCGTTTTCTATGCCCAGGCGCTCGGTGCCATTCCACGGGCGCTGGTGCACTACCGGACCGAGACCATCCGGCTGATCGCCGAGATCAGCATGGGCACCGGCGCGCTGGCGGTGATCGGCGGCACGGTGGTGATCGTCGGGTTCCTGACCCTCTTCGCGGGCGGCACCATCGCCGTGCAGGGCTACAGTTCGCTGGGCAATATCGGCGTCGAGGCGCTGACCGGCTTCTTCGCGGCGTTCATCAATGTCAGGATCGCGGCGCCGGTGATCTCCGGCATCGGCCTGGCGGCCACCATCGGGGCCGGTTCGACCGCGCAATTGGGCGCGATGCGGGTCGCCGAGGAGATCGACGCGCTGGAGTCGATGGCGATCCGGCCGGTGCCCTACCTGGTGGGCACCCGCGTATTGGCCGGGATGATCGCGATCGTCCCGCTCTACGCGCTGGCGGTGATCGCCTCGTTCCTGGCCAGCCGGTTCGCCACCGTGGTGATCTACGGGCAGTCGGCGGGCGTCTACGACCACTACTTCTCCACGTTCCTCATCCCGAGCGACATCCTCTGGTCCTTCGCCCAGGCGATCTTCATGGCACTGGCGGTCATGCTGATCCACACCTACTACGGCTACAACGCCGCCGGCGGGCCGGTCGGCGTGGGTGTCGCGGTGGGCAACGCGGTGCGCACCTCGCTGGTCGCGGTGGTCACGGTGACCTTGTTGATCTCGCTGGCCATCTACGGCACCTCCGGCAACTTCCATCTCTCCGGATAAGCGACATGGCGGAATCGAAGCAAACGGAAAACCGCCTCGTGCGGGCGCTGCGCGGCGGGCTCGGCCTGAAACTGGCCGGGGCGGCGATGGTGCTGGCGCTGGTCGCGATCGTGGCGGTCGCGCTGGTCATGTTCGTCGGCGGTTTCACGCCGACCGCCACCGTGACGGTGGACGCGCCGCGCAGCGGCCTGGTGCTGGACCCGGACGCCAAGGTGAAGGTGCGCGGTGTGGAGATCGGCCGGGTGGCCTCGGTCGACCACACCGACGAGGGCGCCAGACTGAAGCTGGCCCTCGATCCGGAACTGCTGAAGCTGGTGCCGTCCAACGCGGACGTCGACATCAGGTCCACCACGGTGTTCGGTGCGAAGTACGTCAACTTCATCGTCCCGCAGCAGCCGGCGACCACTTCGCTGCAACCCGGCGCGGTCGTCACCGCGCAGCGGGTGACCGTCGAGTTCAACACGCTGTTCCAGCATCTGTCCGACGTGCTCGCCAAGATCGAGCCGGAGAAGCTGAACGCGACGTTGTCCGCGCTGGGCACCGCGCTGCAGGGCCGCGGGGAGAAACTGGGCGAACTGCTCGAGCAGAGCGACGCCTACCTGCGCGACATCAACCCGTATCTGCCGACGCTGCAACAGGATCTGGCGAAGACCGGCCAGGTCACCGACCTGTACGCGGACTCGGTGAACGACCTGCTGCGCACCGTGGACAACTTCACGGTCACCAGCAAGACCCTGACCCAGGAACAGGACAGCCTGGACAACGTGCTGGTGAATCTCACCGGCTTGGCCGACACCACCGGATCGGTCCTGCGCGACAACGAGAATCAGCTCGGCACGGCGCTGGATCTGCTGCGCCCGACCACCGGATTGCTCGACGAGTACGCGCCCGCGCTGTACTGCTTGATCGGCGGCCTGGGCAAGGCGCTGCCGATGGGTGAGGCGGTCTTCGGCGGCCTGCAGGAAGGCGTCGCGCTGAACACCGGCTTCATGTACGGCGCGAAGCCGTACACCTACCCGGAGGATCTGCCCAAGGTCAACGCGACCGGCGGCCCGCAGTGCGCGGGCATCCTGGACCGGGTGCCGGGCAGCCACTCGGACTATGTCGTCACCGACACCTCGGAAGGGCATGTGTACACACCGTCGACGACGCTGAGTGTCAACCCGCCGAAGATCTTCCAGATTCTGTTCGCCGGACTACCGGGGGTGCCGCGCCCGTGAAGAACACCGCGACCACCGTCAAACTGGCCATCTTCACCCTGGTGATGACGCTGATCTTCGCAGGCCTGGCGGTCGTGTTCAGTCAGATGCGCTTCGCGCGGGAGAACGGCTACCACGCCGTGTTCACCAGTTCGTCCGGCATGCTGCCCGGGGCGAAGGTGCGCATCGCGGGCGTGCCGGTCGGCTCGGTCAAGTCGGTGAAGGTCGGCAAGGACTATCTCGCGCACGTCGAGTTCGATGTCGACCGCAAGTACCGGCTGCTCACCAGCACTCGTGCGGCGATCAAATACGAGAACCTGGTCGGCGACCGCTATCTCGAGCTGTCGGAGGGCCCCGGCTCCAACCGTGTCTTGCAGCCGGGCGGCACCATCGCCAAGGAACAGACCGCGCCCGCCCTCGATCTGGACATGTTGCTCGGCGGTTTCCGGCCGCTGCTGCGCGGACTCGACCCCGGCCAGGTGAACGACCTGACCAACGCGCTGCTGCAGATCTTCCAGGGCCAAGGCGGCACGCTGGTGTCCCTGCTCAACAGCGGCGGCTCGTTCGCCAAGACGCTCGCCGACCGGGACGCCCTGATCGGCAGCGTGATCAACAACCTCAACGCGGTCCTGCAGACCATCGATGAGCGCGGCGACCAGTTCGCCACCACGATCGCCGAATTACAACGCTTGATCAGCGGATTGGCCGCCGACAAAGACCAGATCGGCGACGCGATCCCGCGCATCGCCGGCGCCACCGGCGATCTGACCGATCTGCTCTCCCAAGCCCGCCCCGATCTGCGGGGCACCATCGAGCAGACCGGACGCCTGGCCACGAATCTCGACGCCGGGTCGGACACGGTCCAGTGGGTGCTGGACCGGCTGCCGTCGACCTATCGCCAGCTGATCCGCATCGGCTCATACGGCTCCTTCCTCCAGCTCTACGTCTGCTCGACGAACTTCCTGGTGGACGGCCCGAACGGCCATACGATGAAGATCAACATGCCCGGGGCGCAGACGACCGGAAGGTGTGCGGACAACCGATGAAAGAGCAGCGATCACCCGCCATCACCATCGGCATCGTCGGCCTCGTGCTCGCGGTGGCGGTGGCGCTGTCGGCCCTGCAATTCGACCGGCTGCCGTTCATCCGTTCCGGCGCGACGTTCACCGCCTATTTCGCCGACGCGGGCGGCCTGCTGCCCGGCGACCCGGTCCAGGTGGCCGGCGTTCGGTCCGGTCGCGTGGAGGACGTCAGCCTGGACGGCGCGAAAGTGCTCGTCCGGTTCACTCTCGCGGAGTCGATCGTGCTCGGTGAGAAGACTTCGGCGGCGATCAAGACCAACACGGTGCTCGGCCGCAAGTCGCTGGAGGTGACGCCGTCGGGCACCGGCGCGCTGCGCGCCGACGACACCATCCCGCTCGAGCGCACCACATCGCCGTATTCGCTCAACGAGGCGCTGAGCGACCTGGCGGGCACGGTGCACGACCTGGACCTGGACCGGGTCGACCGAACCCTCGACGCGCTCTCGGCGACCTTCGCCGACACGCCCGCGCCGTTGCGCTCGGCGCTGGACGGCGTCACCGCGCTTTCCCGCAGCATCAACGCGCGCGATCAAGCGCTGACGGACTTGCTGAAGCGGGCGCAGAACGTGACGAAGATCCTCGCCGACCGGGGCAACCAGATCAGCGCGCTGCTGCTGGACGGCAACGAGCTGCTCGGCGAGCTGGACCGGCGGCGCACCGCCCTCGGGCAGCTGATCGTCTACGTCAACGGCCTCGCCCAGCAGCTCTCCGGCCTGGTCGCCGACAACGAGGCGCAGCTGAAACCCGCTTTGGACAAACTGAATTCGGTGTTGGCGCTGTTGCAGCGCAACAAGCAGAATCTCGCCGACGCGCTGGACGGGCTCGGACCGTTCGCCGCGGCCCTGGGTGAGCAGGTCGGCAGCGGTCCCTACTTCCAGGCCTACGTGATCAACGCGGCGAGCAAGACGCTGCAACCGCTGGTGGACGCGCTGGTGTGGCCGCAGCACCTGCCGAGTGATCTGCAGAGCTACCTCACGCCGCCCCCATCGATCGAACCCGCGATACAGGAGCCGCCGCGGTGAATATCGTACGGAAACTACCTCGCTGGGCGTTGGTGCTGGCCGGAGTGGTCGTCGCGGCGCTCGTGGTGGCGCTCGCGTGGAACGGCATAACCCGGATCGGGACCACCAAGGTCACCGCCTATTTCACCTCCACATCCGGCCTGTACGCGGGCGACGACGTGCGGGTGCTCGGCGTCAAGGTCGGCCGCATCGACGCGATCGAGCCCGGCGCGGACCGGGTGAAGGTGTCCATGACCCTGAATCGCGGAGTCGACGTCCCCGCCGACCCGAAGGCGGTGATCATCTCGCCTTCGCTGGTCTCGGCGCGTTTCATCCAGATCGCGCCCGCCTACACCGGTGGGCCGAAATTGAAGGACAACAGCGTGATCCCGATCGAGCACACCGCGGTGCCGGTCGAATGGGACGACATCAAGGCCGAGCTGTCCAAGCTGGCCACCGCGCTCGGCCCGGTCGGCGACGACAAACAGGGGTCGTTCGGCCGCTTCGTCGACACCGCCGCGAACAACCTCGACGGCAACGGGCAGCGGTTCCGCGACACCCTGCGGGAGCTGTCGGCCACCTTGAACACGCTGTCGGACGGCCGCACCGACCTGTTCGGCACCGTGCGCAACCTGCAGAAGTTCGTCGACGTGCTGTCGGCGAGCAACGAGCAGATCGTGCAGTTCGAAGGCAGGCTCGCGTCGGTGTCCTCGGTGCTGGCGGGGGTCTCCTCGGATCTCGGCGCAGGCCTGGACAACCTGGACGCGGCGATCGTCGACGTGCGCCGGTTCATCGCGGGCAGCGGCGCGGAACTCACCGAGGGCGTGCAGCGGCTGGCCGACGCCACCCAAGTGCTGGTCGACAAGCGACCGGAATTGGAACGCGTCCTGCACTCCGGCCCGACCGCGCTGGTGAACTTCTACCAGATCTACAAACCGGCCCAAGGCACCCTGACCGGCGCGATCGCGCTGAACAACCCGGCCGACCCGCTCGGTTTCCTGTGCGGTTCGGTCCGCGCGCTGGAGACCAACGACGCCGACCGCAGCGCCGACCTGTGCGCGCAGTACCTGGCGCCGGTGATCAACAGCCTGAGCATGAACTACGTGCCGATCATGACGAACCCGGCCAGCGGCGTGACCGCGTTCCCCGATCAGCTGGTGTACTCCGATCCCAGCCTGGCCGGGCGGGTGGCGAGCCAGAATCCGGCGCGGCCGCGGCCCGCTCCGGTGAGCGTCCCGGACGGCCTCGCCGGGCTGGCCATCCCCGGCCTGACAGGAGGAGGGCGATGATGCCGAGGCGGCGGATGCGCCGCACCGCCGCCGTCGCGGCGGGGCTGGCGGTGGCGCTCGGCGTCACCGGCTGTCAGTGGGACGGATTGAATTCGTTGCCCATGCCCGGCACCGAGGGCACCGCGCCCGGCTCCTACGAGGTGCGCGTCCAGATGCCGAACGTCACCACGCTGACCAGGAATTCGCCGGTGCGGGTGCACGACGTCGCGGTCGGCACCGTCTCGAAGATCGAGGTGGAGGACTGGCACGCGCTGGTCACCGTCTCGCTGAACCCGGACGTGCACCTGCCCGCGAACGCCGTCGCCAAGATCGGGCAGACCAGTCTGCTCGGCTCCAACCATCTCGAGCTCGCCGAGCCGACCGACCAGCCCCCCGAAGGCCAGTTGAAGGCGGGCGATGTCATCCCGCTCGCGCGGGCGGGAACCTATCCGACCACCGAGCAGGTGCTGTCCTCCCTGTCGGTGGTGCTCAACGGCGGTGGCGTCGCGCAATTGGAAACCATCACCCACGAGCTGAATTCCGCGTTCACCGGGCGGGAGGACGCCATCAGGGACCTGCTGCCGCAGCTGAACGAGCTGACCACGAACCTGGACCGCCAGACCGGCGACATCATCGCCGCGATGAGCGGACTGGACCGGCTCGGCGGTCAGCTCGCCGAGCAGCGCGACGTGGTGGCGGAGGCGATCGAGCAGATCCATCCGGCGTTGACCGTGCTGGCCGATCGCCGCGCGAACATCACCAGGGCGATCACCGCGCTGGGCGAGCTGAGCGACGTCGTGCGGCGCATCGTCGCGGCGAGCGGCGACGACTTGAAGGCCAACCTGCGCAGCCTCGTGCCGGTGCTGAAATCGCTGTCGGATACCGGCAGCGATCTGACCGAGGCGCTGAAGATCCTGGCCACCTTCCCGTTCCCGATGAAGAACCTGGACCATGCGATCAAGGGCGACTACCTCAACCTGTTCATGACCGTGGACATCACCGGTAAGCGGCTGGATTCGAACTTCCTCACCGGAACGCCTCTGGGCGGACGGTTCGGCGGCGTGGAAGGCGCGCTCGGCAGCTTCGCGCCCGGCACGGCAGCGCAGAACGGCGACCCGGCCACGGGTCCGTTGCAGGCGCCGCCGCCCGCGGCGAGCCAGCCCGCCCCGACCATCCCGGGACTCCCGCCGATCCCCGGCATTCCCGCCATTCCCGGGTTGACCGTGCCCATGCCGGGCAACACCGCGCCGCAAGGGGGTCCGGGACAGTGACACTCACCCGGTTCGTCCGTACCCAGCTGATCATCTTCTCCGTGCTGACGGTGATCGGCCTGGTGGTCATGGGCGGCACCTACGTCAAACTGCCCGCGATGTTCGGCATCGGGCGCTACGAGGTCACCGTGCAGCTGGCCGCGACCGGTGGTCTCTACCCGACGGCCAACGTCGCCTATCGCGGCACGAACGTCGGTGTGGTGAAGGAGGTCCGGCTGACGCCGGTCGGCGTGGACGCGAAGCTGTCCATCGCCAGCGACTACAAGATTCCCTCGGATGTCGACGCGTGGGTGCGCAGCGTCTCCGCGGTCGGCGAGCAATACGTGGACCTGGTGCCGGCGCAGAACCGCACGGGCGGAAATCTCCGCGACGGCAGCGTGATCCCGGTGGAGCGCACCAAGCTGCCGCAAGACGTCGGCGCGCTGCTCGACCAGGCCGACCGGCTGCTGTCGAGCGTCGCGGACACCCGGCTGAAACTGGTCATCGACGAGGCGTTCCTCGCGTTCAACGGCGCGGGACCGGACCTGCAACGGTTCATCGATTCCGCGTCGTTGCTGGTGCAGGAAGCGCAGGCCAACGCGGAACCGACGAAAGAGCTGCTCGACCGGATCGGGCCGCTGCTGGACACCCAGACCCGCTCGGACGCCGCGATCCGTTCCTGGACCGCCGATCTCGCGACGGTCACCGACCAGTTGCGCGGTCACGACCCCGCGCTGCGTGGAATCCTGCGCGAGGGCCCGTCCTCGATGCGGCGGGTGACCAACTTGTTCGAGGACCTGCGGCCGACGCTGCCGCTGCTGCTGTCGAATCTGGTCAGCGTCGGTCAGGTCGCCGTCACGTATCACGCGGGGCTGGAGCAGATCCTGGTGGTCTATCCGCCGCTGGTCGCCGCGCTGCTGACCGCCGTCCGCGGTCCGCTGGAATACGGCGCGCTGGTCGACTTCATGGCGCTGGTCAACGACCCGCCCGCGTGCACGACCGGCTTCCTCCCTCCCGACCAGCGGCGTTCGCCGAGCGAACTCGACACCCCGGACACGCCGCCGGGCCTGTACTGCAAGGTGCCACAGGACGCACCCGAAGCGGTGCGCGGCATCCGCAACACGCCGTGCGCCGAGGTGCCCGGTGTGCGCGCCCCGACGCCGGAACTGTGCCGCACGGGGTACGTTCCGATCGGTGACAACCCGCCGTTCGGCCCGCCGCGTCCGGTGGCGCCCGCCGCAGCGCCCGCGAGCGAGCCCCCCGTCGTCGCACCCGCGAGTTACGGTGGCGGCACACCAGCCGCCGCACGGTCGTACGACCCGGCCACCGGCGTGTACATCGGCACCGACGGGCGTACCTACCGACAGGGCGATATCGGACCGGGCGGTTCGGGCGCGGTACCGTCGAGCTGGCAGTCGATGCTCGAGGAGCAGCAACGATGAGTGAGAGCAACGGAGAAGGTCACCGCGCGCGGCGGCGTGCGGTGCGTTCGGCCGGGCCGCCGGTCGAGGAGAACGCGACCGGTGGCGTGCGGACCGTGGTCGCGAAGGACCCTGCCACCGGGGCAGAAACCGGCGTCGCGGACGGCGCTACGAGTTCGGTTGCGGCCGAGCCGAAGGCGTCGTCCGTCCCGGCGCCGGTCACCGCCGACTCGAGCGTCCCCGCGGCGAAAGTGTCCGTGACGAAAACCGACGCCGAATCGGACGCCGAGGCAACACCGGCCGAGGCCGAAGGGAACAAACGGCGCGGGGTCCCGCGTGTCGTCGCAGCGGCCGCCGCGGCCTTGCTGGTCGTCGCGCTCGTGGCCGGTGCGGTCGTGTCGGTTGTCGCGATGCACGCGGCGCACGAACGTGACGAGCGCCGAGCCGAATACGTGGAAACCGCCAGGCAGGCGATCGTCAACCTGACCACCATCCGCGCCGATACGGCCAAGCAGGACATCGACCGGATCCTCTCGCTGGCCTCGGGGGAGTTCAAGACCGAGTTCGACGGCCGCGTCGATCCGTTCACCAGCATCGTGCAGCAGGCCAAAGTGGTCTCCAGCGGCGAGATCGTCGAGGCCGCGCTGGAAAGCGACGACGATCGCTCCGGACGGGTGCTGGTCGCCGCCAAGCAGACGCTGACCAACGCGGGCCAGGCCGAGCCGCAGACCAGGTACTACCGGTTCCGGGTCACCGTGTCGCGCGGCGATTCGGGGCTGTCGGTGTCCAACGTGGAGTTCGTGGCATGAACGGTCAGGCCCGTAGGCGGCAGCGGAGCGTGACCACGCAGGGCCCCGTTCATGCCGGAGAGGACACAGCATGAACGGTCAGGCCCGTAGGCGGCAGCGGAGCGTGACCACGCAGGGCCCCGTTCATGCCGGAGAGGACACAGCATGAATATGAACGGCCTTCGCGCCAAGATCCTGCTCGCGGTGCTCGGTGTGGTGGTGGCGGCCGCCGCGGTCGTCGGCGGCGTGAACGGTTACCGCTACTGGGATGACCGGCAGGCCGAGCAATCGCGCAAGGACGCGGTCGCGACGGCGGGCCGCACTCTCGAGGCCATGTTCACCTACAACCCGCAGACCGTGGACACGGAGCTGCGCAAATCCGCCGACAACCTCAGCGGCGACTTCCGCGCCGACTACCTGACGCTGATCGAGAAGCAGATCGCTCCCGGCGCCAAGGAGAAGCAGCTCACCGTCACTGCGACCACCCAGGCGGCCGGCGTCATCTCCGCCGACCGCTCGCACGCCCAGGTCCTGCTGTTCCTCAACCAGGTGATGACGAGCAAGGACACCCCGCAGGGCACCACCACCGGCAGCCGGGTACGCGTCTCCTTGACGAAGTCCGATTCGCACTGGTTGGTGTCGGCGGTGACGCCGGTCTGAAGCCGGTCCGCTGGATTCGCTAGGCCGATTCCGATGACACTGTGCGCGGCAGCCGCACCGTGAACGTCGTCCCGGCCTCGGGTGCACTGCGCACGCCCACCTCGCCGCCGTGCGCCGTCACCAGCGCTTGCACGATGGACAAGCCGAGACCCGTGCCGCCGCTGCTGCGGGCGCGGGAGGTGTCGGCGCGGTAGAAGCGCTCGAAGACGCGTTCGGCGTCCTCCGCGGTCAGTCCCGGACCGGTATCGGCCACCTCGAGCAGCACATCATCGGGGCCAGGAGTGAGCAGCACCGTCACCTTCGCGTCGGGCGCGGTGTGGGTGAGGGCGTTGTTCAGCAGATTGCTCAGCACCTGGCGCAGCCTCGCCTCGTCGCCGATCACCTCGAGCGTCCCCTCGCCCGGCTCGATCCTCAGCTCGATGGTGCGGACGGGCCCGTCGGAGTGCCCGGCGGAGACCACGGCGCGTGCGTTGTGCACTCCATCGCTGGCGACGGCGAGCAGGTCCACCGGGCCGAGTTCCAGCGGGCGCTGGGCGTCCAGCCGCGCGAGCATCAGCAGGTCTTCCACCAGCACGCCCATCCGCTGGGATTCGCGCTCGATGCGGTCCATGAACGCGGCGGGATCGTCGGTCGCGCCCTGCCGATACAGCTCCGCGAACCCGCGGATCGTCGTCAACGGGGTGCGCAACTCGTGACTGGCGTCGGCGATGAAACGGCGCATGCGGTCCTCGGACCGGCGGGCCGCCTCCTCGGACGCGGCGGTCGCGGTGAACGCGCGCTGGATCTGCGTCAGCATCCCGTTCAGCGATCTGGACAGCCGGTCGACCTCGGTGTTGGTGTCGCGCACCGGCACCCGGCGGTGCAGGTCGCCCTGGGCGATGGCCGCGGCGGTGCTCTCCACTCGGCGCAGCGGCCGCAAGCTGCGCCGCACCATGAAGTACGCGAGCACCGCCAGCACGGCCAGGACGACCGCCCCGACGATCAGCTCCAGCACCACGAGCCGGTGCACCGTGTCGGTGTTCTGCGTGAGCGGCAGCGCCACCGTCGTCGTGCCCTCCGGTGTGCGCAGCGTCAGCACCCGCCACCGGATCGCTCCTCCGTTCGCGGAGTCGACGGTGTACGGGCCCGTCGGCGGCGTGGCAGGCAGCACCGGCTCCGCGTCGACGGCGAACGCCGGGATGAGGAACGCGCGCCCGTCGGTGCGTATCGAACGCACCCAGAACTGGCTGGGGGCGTGGCGTGGGTCGGGCGGCAGCACCGGTGGCGGCGGCCCACGCCGGGACCATTCCATCGCGCCTCCGCGCAACTGCTGGTCGGTGCGGGCGGTCAGCTGCTGTTCCAGGGCCGAGGTGACCACCATGCCGGAGACGAGCAAGCCGAGCCCCGCCGTGAGCACCAACAGAACCATCAGGGTCACGCGCAGCGGAACGGCGGACAGCCAGCCGGAAACCTTCGCGCGCGCCGACGATCCGGCCCCGGCTCATGAACCGCTCTTGCGGTGGGGCGCGCGCATCACGTAGCCGACGCCGCGCAGCGTGTGGATCAGCCGGGCATCGCCGGTGTCGACCTTCTTGCGCAGGTAGGAGACGTAGGTTTCCACGACGCCGACCTCGCCGCCGAAGTCGTAGCGCCAGACGTGGTCGAGGATGCGCGGTTTGCTCAGCACGGTGCCCGCGTTGACCATGAAGTAGCGCAGCAGTGTGAACTCGGTGGGCGACAGCGCGACCGGCTCGCCCGCCTTCCACACCTCGTGGGTGTCGTCATCGAGTTCGATGTCCTCGAAACGGAGGCGCGAGCTTTCCCGCTGCGGCGCGGCGTGCCCGGCGCGGCGCAGGATCACCCGCAGCCGGGCCACCACTTCCTCCAGACTGAACGGCTTGGTGACGTAGTCGTCGGCCCCGAGGGTGAGGCCGGTGATCTTGTCCTGCACGTCGTCGCGCGCGGTCAGGAACAGCACGGGCGCGTCGATGCCGTCGGCCCGCAACCTGCGCAGCAGGCCGAAGCCGTCCATGCCGGGCATCATCACGTCCACGATCAGCGCCTGCGGACGGAAGCTGCGCGCCTTGTCCAGCGCCTGCGCGCCGTCGGCCGCGGTGTCGACTTCGAAGCCCTGATAGCGCAGACTCACCGCGAGCAGTTCGACGATCATCGGCTCGTCGTCGACCACCAGCACCCTGGCCTCGGGTGTCTGCTGCACGGGGGCGCCACTCATGGCTTCATCGTCCGCTGTTCGCCTGCGAACTTCCTGGACCGAAGCTGGGTGATTCCTGTGAACGGCGGACTCAGCGCGGCTCGCGGTCCTCGGGATAGACGTCGTCGTCGGTCAGCAGCGCGCTGCCCGCGACCTGGTCCTGCGCCAGCGCGTCGAGGAAGGCCCGGGCCCAGCGATCCACATCGTGCGCCAGCACCTGCCTGCGCAGCGAGCGCATCCGCCTGCGTTTGACGTCGCGCTCGTCCTCCAACGCCGCGACGATGGCGTCCTTCACGTCGTCCAGGTCGTGCGGGTTGCACAGGTACGCCTGCCGCAGTTCCGCCGCGGCGCCGGTGAACTCGCTCAGCACCAAGGCGCCGTTGAGCCCGCTGTGGCAAGCGACGTACTCCTTGGCGACGAGGTTCATGCCGTCGCGCAGCGGCGTCACCAGCATCACGTCGGCGGCGACGAAGAACGCGACCAGCTCGTCGCGCGGGATCGGACGGTGCAGGTAGTGCACCACCGGGTAGCCGACCCGGGCGAACTCGCCGTTGATCCGGCCGACCTGGCGTTCGATGTCGCCGCGCATCTGGATGTAGCTCTCCACCCGCTCGCGACTGGGCGTGGCCAGCTGGATCATGACCGTGTCGGCGGGATCGATCCGGCCCTCGACGAGCAGCTCCTCGAGCGCGTTGAGGCGGATATCGATGCCCTTGGTGTAGTCCAGCCGGTCGACGCCGAGCAGGATGTTCTTCGGGTTGCCCAGCTCGGCCCGGATCTTGGCGGCGCGCTCGCGCACCGATCTGCGCCTGGAGTGCTCGTCCAGCTCGGCGGAGGCGATGGAGATCGGGAACGCGCCGACTCGCACCGTGCGGAAACCGACCTGGACGACGCCGAGCTTGGAGCGCACGCCGACCGACCCGCGCGAGGTCGGCTGACCGGCCAGCCTGCGCGCCAGATAGAGAAAGTTCTGCGCGCCGCCGGGCAGGTGGAAGCCGATGAGATCGGCGCCGAGCAGGCCCTCCACGATCTCCGTGCGCCACGGCATCTGCATGAACAGCTCGACCGGCGGGAACGGGATGTGCAGGAAGAACCCGATGGTGAGGTCGGGGCGCAGCATGCGCAGCATCTTGGGCACCAGCTGGAGCTGGTAGTCCTGTACCCACACCGTCGCGCCCTCGGCGGCGACCTTGGCGGTGGCCTCGGCGAAGCGCCGGTTCACGGTGACGTAGGCGCTCCACCACCTGCGGTCGTAGACCGGCCGCACGATGACGTCGTGGTACAGCGGCCACAGCGTGCCGTTGGAGAAGCCCTCGTAGTAGTCGGCCACCTCGTCGGCCGACAACGGGACCGGATGCAGTTCGAGGCCGTCCTCGATGATCGGCTCCACGTCGACGTTGGGGACGCCCGCCCAGCCGACCCACGCCCCCTTGTTGTTGCGCAAGACCGACTCCAGCGCGGTCACCAGACCGCCCGGGCTGCGTTTCCACCTGGTGCTGCCGTCGGGCAGTCGTTCGAGGTCGACCGGGAGCCGGTTGGCGACGACGACGAAACCGGAGCCAGTACCGGAGCCGGTGGTTTCCGCCGCGGCGTCAGCAGTCGAGGTGTCTCTGGCGTGCTCGGAGTCGTCGGACGGATTCATCTGGTCCACTCACGCATCCTTTGCGCGTTGCTGTATCCCGCTGGAGTTGTGTAGTCGACGTCGCCGTTGGCGTCGAGAACGAGATTATTCGCCTCGAGCGTTCGGTCCAATACCCAACATAGACAACAACATCCGGCATTCGTCCGCGTCCTCGGCGTAGGCCGCGACCACTCGCTGCGCCTGACGCGCCGTTTCGTCGGCGAGTGGTTCCAGATCGTCGTCCGCAATGTCGTTGGCGCTGCCCTTCGCGGCCATCGTCAAGTCCTCCCGGCTCGTGCGCTCTTACCCTGCGAAAAGTCAATGGTATGCGACGCTGGGAGGCGCGCCCGCCGGGGCGTTGGCGCAATGGCGGCACGCGCCGCAAGGACACCCCGGTCGACGTGCCTTCCGCGCTGGTCCCTATACCGTGGGGAGCGCAGCACCAACTCCACGAAAGGGTCGACGACATGCCGCTGGCCACGGTGAACGGGATTTCCCTCAACTATCAGGTGAAGGGTGACCGCGCCAAGGGCTCCGCGCCGCTGGTGGTCATGATCATGGGCACCGGCAGTCCCGGCCGGGTGTGGGAGCTGCACCAGGTTCCGGCCCTGGTCGCGGCCGGTTACCGGGTGTGCACGTTCGACAACCGCGGGATCGCGCCGTCCTTCGAGGCCGCCTCCGGCATGACCATCGACGAGCTGGTCGCCGACACCGCCGCCCTGATCGAATTCCTGGACGAGGGCCCTGCGCTGGTGGTGGGCACCTCGATGGGGGCGCGCGTGGCGCAGGAGCTGGCACTGGCCCGCCCCGACCTGGTCCGCAAGGCCGTGTTCATGGCCGGGCACGGGCGGCTGGACCAGTTCCAGAAGACGCTCTCGCTCGGTGAACACGAACTCGACGCGCGCGGGGTGACACTGCCGCCGAAATACGAGGCGGCGATCACCGCGGTCATGAATCTCTCGCCTGCGACGATGGCCGAGCCGAACGCCGCGCGCGACTGGCTCGACCTGTTCGAGTTCACCGGCGGGCCGGTCTCGCCGGGCATTCGGGCTCAGCGCAGGATGGATCACGATTTCGACCGGGTGCAGGCCTACCGGGCGATCCGGGTGCCCTGTCTTTCGGTCGGATTCGCCGACGACCGGATGATTCCGCCGTATCTGTCCAGGGAGATCGCCGAGGTCATTCCGGGTGCGCGGTACCAGGAGGTACCGGACGCCGGGCATTTCGGATATTTGGAGCGGCCGGAGGCGGTGAACAAGATTCTCCTGGACTTCTTTGCGTCCTGATTGCGAGTCGGGCCGAGGTGCGGGCATAGGTAACCGCCCAGGCGTAACGTCTTGCTTGCTAGTGTCGAAACAACGCTCGGGTCTCTCGGCGCCAGGGATTGGAAGCAACCCGGCACCGTGCGAACCAGGAGCGATCCCGTACATAGCGCCAGTATCCAGTGAGGTGAAATTGAGCACCAACCCCTTCGATGATGAAGACGGCCGCTTCTTCGTCCTGGTCAACGACGAGGAACAGCATTCCCTGTGGCCGGCCTTCGCAGAGGTTCCAGCCGGATGGCGAGTCGTGTTCGGTGAGGACAGCCGCGCCGCCTGCGTCGAGTACGTGGAGAAGAACTGGACCGACATGCGTCCGAAGAGCCTGCGCGACGCCATGGCCGCGGACGACGCGGCTCGTCAGGGCTCTGTCTGATCTGCCGCGCCTCCGGCGCGGCGTGTTCGTGGCTCACTGACGGCTCCCGTCCGAGTGACCGCCGCTCGCGACTTCGTCGCGGACGCGGCGGCCACTCGGCTATGAGCCGGGCCGCGGACGGCACATGCTCGATCGCTTCGTTCGAAAGCGGTTGCCGGGCCGGTACGGTCGCGTTCGGTGCCGAACGCGGATTCCGTTGTGATGCGGACGGCGTACCGGGCTATGATGACAACCGCTTTCCCGCCTCCTTAGCTCAGTGGTAGAGCACTCGCCTTGTAAGCGAGCGGTCGTCAGTTCAATCCTGACAGGGGGCTCCGTTCAGCCGCTGCGCGTCTGTAGCTCAGTGGTAGAGGCTGTGCTCGATGTTGTAAGCGAGCGGTCGTCAGTTCAATCCTGACAGGGACACCATTCGGCACCTCTGTGGTTGCAACCCATGGGGTCTCTGGCCGGGCAGGTGCCGCTCGATTCGATGGGCGGGCGGTCCCGATACCGTTCTTCGCGGGCGCGGGCGTCTCCCGGCTCGAGTCCGGCCGCGTGATTCGCTCGGGTCGGGAGGTCTCGAGGTCTCCGAGACGGCGTCACGATCGCGGCAGGCGAGAGCGCGGCGGACCGGGCGCACCGCCTTGCGCTGCCAGTTGGACAATCTGCGGGCTGTGGCGCGGCCGAGAGGGAACGATCGCGGTGGCCGCGAAAGACCTGCCGCCGAACGCGCCGATTCGAATTCGATGGACGCAGCGAAGAATTCGTCATCCTGGCCCGCTCCCGAGTGCTCGGCGAAAACGGCCGACCAGTTCGAGAGCAATAGCAAACTGTTGGCAAATCTGATTACCGACTGGCGAGCATGTTTCTCGCTACGAGTCCGTTTGTAGTCTGGTGTGCGCAAACATTTCTCGTGACGAGCATGTTCAGATCACGCGCAAACACCGGATGGGCCACAAACGGGACATCTCGGCATACTTCACGCACATTCGGGTGACTCTAGCTCTGTCGGGTTCTCCATCTGCCGAAAGTTGCTTCAGATGTACGAATACAACGCGTTGCCGCCGACCGTTGCGCGGGCTCGTACGACCAAGGGAGCGCGCGATGACTGAGCTGATCGACTTCTCCGCCGCGCTCATCGAGCCGCAAGCGATCAAAGACGCTGGATACGCGGGCGTCATAGGCTACTTCAGCGATTCCCGTCCTGGCACGAATTTCGGTGCGAAGCCGCTGCGGCGGGAATACTGCGACCGATTACGTGCCATCGGGCTCGAGATAGTCACCAATTACCAGTACGGCAAGGGTGAGACGTCGGACTGGAAAGGCGGTTACGACGCGGGCGTGCGCCACGCGCGGATCGCGCTCGATTACCACCGCGCGGCCGGCGGGCCGGATTCCCGCCCGCTGTATGCCCCCGTCGACGCGAATCCGTCGCTGGACGAGTGGAATTCGCTGATCGCGCCGTTTCTCCGTGGCTGGGCATCGGTCGTCGGTCTGGAATGGACCGGCATGTACGGCAACGCCCGGTGCATCGACTGGGCGCTCGAGGACGGCGTCGCCACGTGGTTCTGGCAACACAACTGGTCCGGTGATTCCTCGATCAACGGCGACCACCCCGCCGCGCACCTCCATCAGATCCGCATCGACGCCGACCGGGTCGGCGGCGTCGTCGTGGATGTCGACAAAGTCCTCGCCGCCGACTACGGCCAATGGTCGAAGGCGAATCCGAACTCAGGGGGAACAATGCAGAAGCCCGATTACGTCGAATTGGACCGGATGGGTGACTCCGCGTCCAGCCGCCACGGTGCGCGCGTCGAGAACTTCCTGCTGCATACCCAGGAAGGCAACGGAACCGCCGAGAGCCTGGCCAACTATCTGAACAACCCGGCGAACGGCGTGAGCTACCACTACACCGTCCGCGATGGCGTGGTGGTCGACGTGGTCGACACCGACCTGGCCAGCTGGTCGGTGCTGGACGCGAACTCGTTCACCATCAACCTCTGCTTCGCGGGCAGCCGCGTCGCATGGAGTCGGGACGACTGGCTGCGCATCCGCGACGATATCCGCATCGCGGCCTGGCTCGCGGTGCAGGACGCGCGCAAATACGGCTTCGACACGTATGTCATCACGCCGCCCTACCAGCGGCGCCAGGGCATTTCCGACCACAAGTACGTCACCGAGTGTCTCGGCATCGGCACGCACACCGATGTGGGACCGAATTTCCCCTGGGACGTGTTCGCCGACGACGTGCGCGGCTTCGCCACCGGCGAGCCGAGCGGATCGGAGCCGAACGCGATCAACGATTGCGCGGCGGCGAATCCGTGGCTCGGTACGCGGATCACGGCAGGGGAGATCGCGACACCCGACGGCGTGGGCCGCTTCGCCCAGTTCGAGCACGGGTACATCTATTGGCATCCGGACACCGGCGCGCACGCCATCCCGGAGACGTTGTGGGGAAAGTTCGAAGCATTGGGTTGGGAGGCAGGCCCGCTCGGCTATCCGATCACCGACCGCACCGTCATGCACGGGGCGGACGGTCAGACGACGGGTGAGGTGCAAGGCTTCCAAGGCGGAGCGCTCTACCGGCGCCAATCGAGCGACAGTGTGTGCTGGGTGCACGGCGCGATCCGCGACCGCTGGAACCGCTCGGGCTACCAGACCGGCCCGCTGGGCTGGCCGACGACCGACGAGATCCCCTGGGACACGGGTACCTACCAGGACTTCGAACACGGCCGGATCTACTGGACCCCGAGACAAACCCTGGCCACGGTCGCGATCGGAGGCGTCGATACACCTTTGCACGACGTCGCGAGCTGACCGATAGATAAGGGTCGACCGCGACGAGCGGTCGGCCCTTACCAAAACCGAGGCGACGACTGATCTCGTACGAACATGGGTAACTCACCGGGTACGCCCAAAACCTACGTGCCACGCAACGTAGGACCTGAACGCACATTGCGCACCACCCGACCAGTACGGCCTGAATACCCGGAGAGGCGGGTCAGCCTGGGACGTTGTCGCCGTGACCGAGGTCGCGCAGCGCCTGCTTGATCTTGGCCTGGGCCTCGTCCAGGGACTCCGGACTCGGGTTCGGGTCGGCGCCGGAGATGTCGAAGTCACCCATCGAGAAGGCCGGGAACACGTGGACGTGCAAATGTGGCACTTCGAGACCGGCGATCAGCAGACCGGCGCGCGGTGCGTCCCAGGCCGCGCGCACGGCCTGGCCGATCTTCTGTGCGACAGCGGTCAGCCGGGCGAGGGTGTCGGTGTCGATGTCCTGCCAGTGGTCGATCTCCTTGCGGGGCACCACGAGGGTGTGACCGGGAGTGACCGGGGCGATGGTGAGGAAACCGACGAACTCGTCGTCCTCCCAGACGAAACGGCCCGGGAGCTGACCGGCGATGATCGCGCTGAAGACAGAAGCCATGTCCCGCAGCGTAGACCGGCCCGTGTGCCCAGGCGCCGGACCGCCCCGCGCTACACCGCGACGAAATGCGACAGGATGCCCTGCACCTCGTAGATGTCCACCTGCCGGTTGAACCGCTTCAGCAGCGGCTCGTCGCTGCCCGAGATCCAGATGGCCAGCTCCGCGTCCAGATCGAAGGTGCCTGCGGTCTCCACCGAGAAGTGGGTGATCGCGCGATAGGGAACGCTGTGGTAGCTCACCTTGCGGCCGGTGACGCCCTGCTTGTCGATGAGGATCAGGCGGCGGTTCGTGAACAGCATCGCGTCGCGGACCAGCAGGTACGCGGCATAGACCTGTTCGCCGTTGCCGAGGAGCTTGGCGTACTCCTGTTGCGCCTGTCCCGGATCGATCCGGCCGGCGTTGCCCATCAGTCCGTCGATCAGACCCATCTCAGCACTTCCTTCGGATGCTCCGGCGGCACGAGTGGTCAGGCCCCCGCTCGTGCCGGAAAGGACGACAGTGGTCGGTGTGGGCCATGTCACGCCCCACATCCGTTGTCCCCTTTCATCATCCCCTCCGCACGCACCGGCAGCGGCGAAGACGCCGAACGGCTCGTTTAGGCTGTCTGCCGTGCGTGTACTCGTCATCGGTTCCGGAGCCCGTGAACATGCCCTCGTCCTGGCGCTGCGCCGGGACCCCGCGGTGACCGCGCTCTTCGCCGCCCCCGGCAACGCCGGGATCGCCCAGCACGCGCAGGTCCGCCCGGTCGACCCGTGCGCCGCCGAGGATGTGGTCGCGCTGGCCACCGAGGTGGACGCCGACCTGGTGGTGATCGGCCCCGAGGTCCCGCTGGTGCTCGGCGTCGCCGACGCGCTGCGGTTGGCGGGCATCCCATGCTTCGGCCCGTCGGCCGCGGCCGCCCGGATCGAAGGCTCCAAGGCGTTCGCCAAGGATGTGATGGCCGCCGCGGGCGTGCGCACCGCGCACAGCGAGGTGGTGGACAACCCGGCCGAGCTGGACGACGCGCTCGACCGTTTCGGTCCCACCTGGGTGGTGAAGGACGACGGACTCGCGGCGGGCAAGGGCGTGGTGGTGACCGCCGACCGCTCCGCCGCGCGCGAGCACGGGGCCGAACTGCTCGAACAAGGCCACCCCGTGCTGCTGGAATCGTTCTTGGACGGACCGGAAGTCTCGCTGTTCTGCCTGGTCGACGGCGAGACGGTGGTTCCGCTACTGCCCGCGCAGGACCACAAGCGCGTCGGTGACGGCGACACCGGCCCCAATACCGGCGGCATGGGCGCGTACACGCCGCTGCCCTGGCTGCCCGCGCAGACCGTCACCGCGATCGTCGACGACGTGGTGAAACCCGTTGCCGCCGAGTTGGTGCGGCGCGGCAGCGGCTTCTCCGGCCTGCTCTACGCGGGGCTGGCGATCGGCGCGGCGGGGCCCGCCGTGGTCGAATTCAATTGCCGCTTCGGCGATCCCGAGACGCAGGCGGTGCTCGCGTTGCTGGACAGCCCGCTCGGCGAGCTGCTGCACGCCACCGCCACCGGCACGCTGGCGCAGGTCGCCCCGCCGCGCTGGCGCGACGGCTCCGCGATCACCGTGGTGCTCGCCGCGGAGAACTACCCGGGACGTCCGCGTCTCGGCGACGCGATCTCCGGCGCGGGCGAGGGCGCGTCCGACGAGAACGCGACGGTGCTGCACGCGGGCACCACGCAGCGCGAAGACGGCGCCCTGCTCTCCGCGGGCGGGCGGGTGCTGAACGTGGTCGGCGTCGGCGCCGACCTCTCCGAGGCCCGCGCCCGCGCCTACGACCGCATCGCCGCGATCAAACTGCCGGGCAGCCACTACCGCACGGATATCGGCTTGGCCGCCGTCGAGAACCGCATCGAGGTCTGAGCCCGCGGATCGGCGCGCTCGAGCCACCGGGTGCGTCGCGGTTCAGCCGAACGTGAGTCCGCGCACCGCCAGCCACTGCTGCGGGTCCACGTGCTGTCCGCCGACGATCACCTCGAAGTGCAGGTGCGGCCCCGTCGAGTCGCCTCGGTTGCCCATGCGGGCGATCTGCATCCCCGCGGGCACCCGCTCGCCGACCGAGACGAAGAAGTCGTACATGTGCCCGTAGACGGTGATGCTGCCGTCATCGTGGCGGATTCGCACCCACAGGCCGAAGCCCTGCGCCGGTCCCGCGTCGATGACGGTGCCGTCGGCGACCGCGTAGATGGGGGTGCCGATCGGGCCCGCGATGTCGATGCCGTTGTGGAACGTGCCCCAGCGCGAGCCGAAGCCGGAGGTGAAGACGCCGTGGGCGGGTAGAACGAAGCCCCGGCCGCCCGGCAGCATCGCCCCGGGCTGCACCGGCGCGGTTCCGGTCATCCACGGCTGCCGCTCACCGGCGACGGCGGCGGCCGCCTCGGCCTTCGCGCGTTCGAGCGTCGCGCGTGCGGCGGCCGCGACCACCGCCTGTTCGCGCAGCCGCTCACCGTTGGCGATGGCGTTCAGCAACCTGGTCACCGAGGGCGGAGTGTTCTGCATCTGCGGTGGATACGCGACGGCGACGAGCTGGGCGCGGTCCGGCGCGGGCGTGCGATCGGTAACCGTCCCGGCGAACGACATGTCGCTCGCGGCGAACACCGCGGTCGCCGCGAGCCCGCCGAGCAGCACCTTGTGCTTGCGCGCCAGCCCGAGCAACTCCTCGCCGGTGGGTTTGCGGCGCCACAGGTCACCGGGATCCGGCCTGCGCCGCCACCAGGCCCGCAGGTGGCGGCGGCGTGCCCACAGCACGCGCGGATCGAGTTTCCGGAAAAGTCGAGGTCGGGAACGTCGCGGTAGGCGCGCACGCCAGTCGCGCGGAATGACGCCTATGCCGGCTACTCCGCGCACTCGGTCGAGTCCGTCTCGTCGAGACTTATCGAGCATCGGGTAGACCATAACCGCGACTGCGCGGTGAAGCGTGCTCTACCGTCTGTCGAGTGTCCAGACAATCTCGCCGGTCGACCATTCCACCTTTCTACGTGATGGATGTGTGGAAAGCCGCCGCGGAACGCGCCCGGACGCACGGTGATGTGCTCGTGCTCGCGGCGGGGCAGCCGTCGACGCCTGCGCCCGCGCCGGTCCTGCGCGCGACCCAACTGGCCATTCAGTCCGAATTGCTGGGTTATACCGAGACTTTCGGCATCCTGGCGATTCGGGAAGCGATCGCCGAACATCATCGGGAGACCTACGGTTATCAGGTCGATCCGGACGACGTCGTCGTGACGACCGGCTCGTCCGGCGCCTTCTCGCTGATCTTCCTCGCCGCGTTCGACCCCGGCGACACCGTCGTGGTGGCGCGTCCGGGCTATCCGGCCTACCGCAACACGCTCGCCGCGCTCGGCTGCCGCGTGCTGGAGCTGGACTGCGGCGCGCAGACCAGGTTCCAGCCCACCGTCGCCATGCTCGAAGCGCTTCCGGAGCCGCCCGCCGGTCTGGTGGTGGCCAGCCCCGCCAACCCCACCGGCACCATGATCGCCCCGGCGGAGCTCGCGGCGCTGGCCCGCTGGTGCGAGGAGCACGGCACACTGCTGATCTCCGACGAGATCTACCACGGCATCACCTACGACACGGGGGCCGACAGCGCGACCTCGTCGGCCTGGGAGACCTCACGGGAAGCGGTGGTGATCGGCTCGGTCTCCAAGTACTTCTCCATGACGGGCTGGCGGCTGGGCTGGATGCTGGTGCCGAGCGGGCTGCGCCCCGCGTTGCAGCGCCTGGCCTCGAACCTGACGGTGTGCCCGCCCGCTATCTCGCAGTACGCGGCGTTGCACGCGTTCGGCGCGGAGGCCAAGGCGGAACTCGACGGGCACGTCCGCCGGTACGCGGTGAACCGCAGGTTGCTGCTGGACGGACTCCCGAAACTGGGCATCACCGACCTCGCCCCGGCCGACGGCGCCTTCTACGCCTACGCCGACATCGGCCACCTCACCGACGACTCCCGCGCCTGGTGCGCCGACGTGCTGAACCACACCGGCGTCGCGCTCGCACCGGGAGTGGATTTCGACACCGTCAACGGACACCGAACGGTACGTTTCTCGTTTGCCGGAGCCACCGCCGACATCGAGGCGGCGCTGCTGCGTCTAGGGCACTATCTATGCGTTTGAAAGCTCTGCCCGGCAAGAACTTTTCGCAGTTCGGCACCCTGGCCGCGCGGATGCGGTAAAACAACGATGGTTGCTTTTCCTCGCTGATTTCCCCTGGAAGAACTGATGACGACTGGCACGATGGCACGGTGATCACCGCGACGACCCCGAAAGGCGAACGGCGTCGCCAGGCTTTGATAGCCGCCGCTGCCGAGCTGTTGCTCGAAGGCGGATTCGAGGCGGTGCGGCATCGTTCGGTTGCGACGCGCGCTGATCTGCCTCTGGCGTCGACCACCTACTACTTCGAATCGCTGGACGACCTCATCGCGCGAGCGGTCGAGTTCAGCGGCAACGCCGAGTTGGACGCGATGCGCAGGCGAGTCGGCGAGGTGAGCCACCGCCGCCGCGGCGCGGAGGCCACCGTCGACCTGGTGCTCGACCTGCTGGTGGGCAGCGACGGGGCCGACGAGGGCGCGCGCGGACAGCTCATCGCCCGCTACGAGCGATCGGTCGCGTCGGCGCGGCACCCGGAGCTACGCGAAGTCCAGCTACGGCTGCGGGCCCAGCTGGACGAGCTGCTGGCCGACGTGCTGCGCCGATCCGACCGGATGGTGCGGCCGGAACAGTTGCGCCGACTCGTCGCGGTGGTGGACGGAGCCGTGGTCGCCGCCCTCACCGAGATGGACCCGGAACCCCGGCGGATGGCTCGCGGCGCGCTGCTGGAAGTGATCGACATCGTCGCGCCCCCGGCGCGGTCGGCGCCCCCGGAGGCGGCGGCCTACGCGGCCGCGGACAGCCCCGTGCGTGCCACGCCCCAGCAAGTGGATCGTTACCGAGCACTAGACTGACCGGACGTGAGCATCGTCCCCAATGTCCTCGCCACCCGCTACGCCAGTCCCGGGCTGGTGCATCTGTGGTCGCCGGAGCACAAAGTCGTACTCGAGCGGCGGTTGTGGCTGGAGGTGCTGCGGGCACAGGCGGAGCTGGGCGTCGACGTCCCCGACGGGGTGATCGCCGACTACGAGCGGGTGCTCGACGAGGTGGATCTGTCCTCCATCGCCGAACGCGAGCGGGTCACCCGGCACGACGTGAAGGCGCGCATCGAGGAGTTCAACGCGCTGGCCGGGCACGAGCACGTGCACAAGGGCATGACCAGCCGCGACCTCACCGAGAACGTGGAGCAGCTGCAGATCCGGCTCTCGCTCGAGCACGTGCACGCGCACGGCGTCGCGATCGCCGCGCGACTGGCCGAGCGCGCCGCGGAATACCAGGCGTTGGTGATGGCGGGCCGCTCGCACAACGTCGCGGCGCAGGCCACCACCCTCGGCAAGCGGTTCGCCTCCGCGGCCGACGAATTGCTGATCGCGCTCACCAGGCTGCGCGAGCTGATCGACCGCTACCCGCTGCGCGGGATCAAGGGCCCGATGGGCACCGCGCAGGACATGCTCGACCTGCTCGGCGGCGACCCGGCCAAGCTCGCCCGGCTGGAGCAGCAGGTCGCCCGGCACCTGGGTTTCGCGTCCGTGCTCACCAGCGTCGGCCAGGTCTACCCGCGCTCGCTGGATCACGATGTGCTGTCCACGCTGGTGCAAGTGGGCGCGGGCCCGTCCTCGTTCGCGCACACCATCCGGCTCATGGCCGGGCACGAGCTGGTCACCGAGGGTTTCCAGCCCGGGCAGGTGGGCAGCTCGGCGATGCCGCACAAGATGAACACCCGCTCCTGCGAACGGGTCAACGGTCTGCAAGTGGTGCTGCGCGGTTACGCCTCGATGGCGGCCGAGCTGGCCGGTGCGCAGTGGAACGAGGGCGACGTGTTCTGCTCGGTGGTCCGCCGCGTCGCGCTGCCGGACGCGTTCTTCGCCATCGACGGGATGATGGAGACCTTCCTCACCGTGCTGGCCGAGTTCGGCGCCTACCCGGCTGTGATCGCCCGCGAACTGGACCGGTACCTGCCGTTCCTCGCCACCACCCGCATCCTCATGGCAGCCGTCCGGGCCGGTGTCGGCCGCGAGACCGCGCACGAGGTGATCAAGGAGCACGCCGTCGCGGTTGCCTTGGCCATGCGCGAGCAGGGCCGCGAACCCGACCTCCTGGACCGCCTCGCCGCCGACCCGCGCCTCCCGCTCGACCGCCCCGCCCTCGCCGCGGCGCTGTCCGACAAGTCCGTCTTCGTCGGCGCCGCCGAAGGCCAGGTCGCCGACGTGATCGGCCAGGTGCAAAAACTCGTCGACCGGTACCCCGACGCGGCCCGATACTCGCCGTCCCCGATCCTCTAGCGCAACCGCGCCTTTCGCGGGGAAATCCTTCGTGGCGCGGGCGGGAAGCGGAACGGATTGCGTAGCACGAAGACACAGACGGCCGCATAGGCTGCGAGTCGTGAATCCCTACACGATTTTCGCCGATATCGTTGCCGGGCGAGCGCCGTCGAGCAAGGTCTACGAGGATGACGATGTTCTGGCGTTCATGGACATTCTGCCGATGACGCCGGGGCATCTGCTGGTGGTGCCGAAGGTGGCGGCGCGCAGTCTGGCGGAGCTCGATCCGGTCGTCGGGGGGAAGTTGTTCCAGGTGGGGCAGCGGCTTGCGGCGGCGTTGCGGGCCAGTGAGGTGGGGTGCGACGGGGTGAACTTCTTTCTGGCGGATGGAGTTACCGCCGGGCAAGAGGTATTCCACGTCCACTTGCACGTGATCCCTCGCACGCCGGGCGACGGGTTCGGTTTGCGCGGCCGCCCGACCAGTCCGCGGCGGGAGGATTTGGACTATCTGGCGGCCTCCATCCGGGGCGCACTGAAGGACTGAATTCGCCGCGCCGCGTCCGCGAGGTCGAGCGGCTCGCCCGGTGGTTTCCCAGCCGTTGACTGCTCAGTCGCGGACCAATTCGGCCGCGGTCCGATTCGGGTAGTCGCTGTAGCCCTCGGCGGTGCGGCCGTAAAGGAACTCCTCGCGAATCGGCGACACGATCGGCGAACTGCTGCCGTGCATCCACGACGTCGACGGCACGCCAACGCCAGGGCGACGCCGTTCCTGGTGGAAAAGCTCACCGAGGAACGCGCCAGGATCGATCAGGCGATGCGCGATCTGCGCCGGACGGGTGACGTGCTCGACGGCATCATCCAGGCGGCGGGCGGCGAGGCATCCGGACAGTAGGGTGGACGCCATGGCTCTCGACAGCGGAACGATCTCCGAACCCGGTAGCGGCGCGGTGGCGCCGCCGGTCGCCAAGACGGTGCCCACCGAGCGGGTGCACCACGGCGACGTATTCGTCGACGAGTACGAGTGGCTCCGGGACAAGGACAACCCCGACGTCATCGCCTACCTGGAGGCGGAGAACGCTTACACCGAGGCGCAGACCGAGCACCTGAGCACGCTGCGCGAGACGATCTTCGACGAGATCAAAGCGCGCACGCAGGAGACCGATCTGTCGGTGCCCACCCGGCTGGGCGACTACTGGTACTACTCGCGCAGCTTCGAGGGCAAGCAGTACGGCGTGCACTGCCGGTGCCCGGTCGCGGCGGGCGCCGAAGGCATCGATGCGTGGACTCCGCCGCAGTTGAACGCCGAGACCGAGGTCCCGGGCGAAGAGGTGCTGCTCGACAGCAACGAACTGGCCGAAGGACACGATTTCTTCTCGCTCGGCGCGTTCTCGATCAGCCATGACGGCACGCTGCTCGCCTACTCGGTGGACAACGTCGGTGACGAGCGGTACGTGCTGCGCTTCAAGGACCTGCGCACCGGCGAACTGCTCGGCGACGAGATCGCGGGCACCGCTCCGGGCGCGACCTGGTCGCTGGACGGTAGCCACGTCTTCTACCAGACCGTCGACGAGTCGTGGCGGCCCGATACGGTATGGCGGCACCGGCTCGGCGCCACCGATCCCGACGTCAAGGTGTTCCACGAACCCGACGAGCGCTATTGGGTGAGCATCGGCGCGAGCCGCTCGGAGAAATACCTGATGATCTGGGTCGGCTCCAAGATCACCAGCGAGGGCTGGGTCCTCGAGTCCGACGATCCCGAGGGTGAGTTCCGTGTGCTGCTGCCGCGCCGCGAGGGCGTCGAGTACTCCGCCGAGCACGCGGTGATCGGCGGCGAGCACCGCTTCCTGATCCTGCACAACGACGTGGTCGACGGCGTCAAGGCGGAGAACTTCGTGCTCGCCGAGGCGCCGGTGGACGACCCGTCGAACCTCACCCAGCTAATCGGCCATCGCGAGGACGTGCGGCTCGAGGACATCGACGCGTTCCGCGACCACCTGGTGCTCAGCTACCGGCGCGAGGCGCTCACCCGCATCGCGGTGTGGCCGCTGACCGACTCCGGTTACGGCGAGCGCCGCGAACTCGACTTCGATCTGGAACTCTTCGCGGTCGGCGTCGGCTCCAACCCGGAGTGGGCGCAGCCGACCCTGCGCATCGGTGTGACCTCGTTCATCACGCCGATGCAGGTGTTCGACTACGTCCCGGTCACCGGTGAGCTGCTGTTGCGCAAGGAACAGCCCGTGCTCGGCGGCTACGACGCGAACGAGTACGAGCAGCATCGGGATTGGGCCGTGGCCGAGGACGGCACCCGGATTCCGATCTCGCTCGTGCGGAAGAAGACGACGGCCGACGGGCCGAAGCCGCTGCTGCTGTACGGCTACGGCTCCTACGAGGCGAGCATCGACCCGTCCTTCTCGGTTGCCCGATTGTCGCTGCTGGATCGCGGCATGGTCTTCGCGGTCGCGCACGTGCGCGGCGGCGGCGAGATGGGCAGGCTCTGGTACGAGCACGGCAAGACGCTCACCAAGAAGAACACCTTCACCGACTTCGTCTCCGCCGCACGGCATCTCGTCGACACCGGGGTGACGGCCCCGGACCGGTTGATCGCCGACGGCGGCAGTGCGGGCGGCCTGCTGGTCGGCGCGGTGGCGAACCTGGCTCCCGAACTTTTCACGGGCATCCTGGCGAACGTCCCGTTCGTCGATCCGCTCACCTCCATCCTCGATCCGTCGCTCCCGCTCACCGTGATCGAGTGGGACGAATGGGGCAACCCGCTGGCCGACGAGGACGTCTACGCGTACATGAAGTCCTACTCGCCGTACGAGAACGTCGAGGCCAAGGACTATCCGGCGATCCTGGCCATCACCAGCCTGAACGACACCCGCGTGCTCTACGTCGAGCCGGCGAAGTGGATCGCCAAGCTGCGCGCCACCGCGACCGGTGATGCGCCGCTGTTGCTGAAGACGGAGATGAGCGCGGGCCACGGCGGGGTCAGCGGGCGCTACGAGAAATGGCGGGAAGTGGCCTTCGAGCACGCTTGGATTCTGGACACGCTCGGTCTCGCCGGCGCGTAGCGCACCGGCGCGCCGAGGCCTGCCATCGGGTAGCATCGGCGCGCCGACCGCGGGGCGACCGCTCGGCACAGGCGTGGCGGAGTGTTCGCCACGTGGTCATACAGGCTGCACATCACGGACACGTGCGGCTGGCACCGTGGGGTCATGAACGCTGAGTTGATCGTGTCGATTTCCGGGATCAGGGACACCACCCGGGACACGGCGATCGAATTCGCCGAAGAGATGGATCGGCGCGGCGTGCCGCTCTCGCTGCTGGTCGCGCCGCGGCTGAAGGGCAAATACCGGCTGCTCGAGGATCCCGCGACGCAGGCCTGGCTGCGCGGCAGGCGGGCTCGCGGCGACGCGATCGTGCTGCACGGCTACGACCAGGCGGCCACCAAGCGGCGGCGCGCCGAGTTCGCCACGCTGCCCGGACACGAGGCGCGGCTGCGGCTGACCGCCGCGGACCGGGTGCTGGAGCAGGCCGACCTGCGCACCCGGCTGTTCGCTGCTCCCCGCTGGGATGCCTCGTCGGGGGCGCTGGAGGCGCTGCCAGGAGCCGGTTTCCGGCTGGCGCTCGGCCTCACGTCGATCGTCGACCTGGAGCGCAACACGGCGCAGAAGGCCAGGGTGTACGGCATCGGCGAGGGTTTCCGCGCGGAACCGTGGTGGTGCCGTGCCCTGGTCATGGGCGCCGGGCGCACCGCCCGTCGCGGCGGGGTGCTGCGGCTGGCCGTGTCCGCCGCCCAGCTGGGGCGGTCCGGCCCGCGCCAAGCCGTGCTCGACGCCGTCGACCTCGCGCTGTTCCACGGTGCGGTGGGCGCCACCTACCGGTGGGAGCCCTTCGCGGCGGCTCGGGCCGCATGACTGACGCCGCGGGCGACGGTGGGTCGGTTCCATCGCCCGCGGCCGGTCGGGACCGCCTTCGCGCGGCCGATCGGCGCCGCCGCCCGCGAATGGCGTAGCCGGGCGGCGGCGCTGTCATTGCTCAGGACGCGGCGATCGACGGGTTCGCCACGGCGGGCGCCGCGTTGTGGGTGAAGCCGCCCGCCTCGGCGCGCGTGAGCGAGGTCGAGAACGGCCGGTGCCGTAGCTGCCGCATGCAGCGGCCGAGGTCCGCGAGCAGCAGGTCGGCCATGTCGATGGTGAAGCCGTGGCGCAGCACCGCCCGCATCACCGTTTCGTCGTTCCGGTCGGCGGGCAGCGGATAGGCGGCGATCAGCCAGCCTCGGGAACGCAGCCGGTCGGACAGGTCGTAGAGGTTGAAGCCTGGATCGCCGGTCAGGCGCCAGCACACCGCCGTGATGCCGCGCTGCGGGTCGCCGTCGTGGATCAGTTCGAAGACCCCGAGCGCGCGCACTCCGGCGGCCAAGTGCTGCGCCGCGCGGTAGATCGTGGACTGCACCCGCGCGTAGCCGGTGCGCCCCAGCCGGATGAACTGGTAGTACTGCGTGATCGCCTGCCCGCCGGGCCGGGAGAAGTTCAGGTTGAAGGTGGCCATGCTGCCGCCGAGGTAGTCGACGTCGAAGATCAACTCCTCCGGCAGGTCGCCGGCTTCGCGCCAGATCGCCCAGCCCGCGCCGAGTGGGGCCAACCCGGTCTTGTGGCCGGAAGCGTTGATCGACTTCACCCTGGGCAACCGGAAATCCCAGACCAGATCCGGTGCGGCGAACGGGGCGAGGAAGCCGCCACTGGCCGCGTCGACATGAATAGGGATGTCCAGGCCCTTCTCCCGCTGCAAGGCGTCGAGCGCCGCGCTGATCCCGGCCACATCCTCGAACAGGCCGGTATAGGTCTGCCCGAAGGTGGGCACGACCATCATGGTGTTCGCGTCGCAGTACTGGGCGAGGTCGTCGGGGTTCATGGTGAGCCGCTCGCCGCGTAATGGGATCTGGCGGATCTCGACATCGAAATAGCGCGCGAATTTCTCCCAACTGACTTGTCAATAGCGGGGGTGTTAAAGTCCCTGCATGGCAGCACATTCCCGTCGCTCGCGGTCGAGGAAGCCCATCGAGCGAGCCGTCATCTACGCCCGCGTCTCCAAGGACGACACCGGCCGAGGCCGCTCCTGTAAGGAGCAAATCGACGCCTGCACCGACAACTGCGAGTACGAAGGCTGGCCGATCGCAGCGACTCTCATGGACAACGATAGAGGCGCATCCCGACATTCGAAGGGCGAACGGGAGTCGTTCAAACGGCTGCCGGACGTACTGCGGCCGGGCGACGTGCTGGTGGTGTGGGAGCCTTCCCGTATCACCCGTGACATGAAGGTGTTCGGCGACTTCTGCGACCTGCTCGCCGAACGGGAGGTGCGGCTGTACTACGACGAGCGCACCTACGACATGGATGATGACGACGACCGTAACCATGTATGGCAGGACATCCTCGACGGCGCGAAGCAGGCCGGCAAAACCAGGAAGCGGGTGATGCGCGCGATGGACGTGAACCTGAAAGAGCGCAAGCAGCACGGCAAACAGCCGCCCGGGTATGTGATCGAACGCGACCCGAGGACGGGCAAGCCAGTGAAGCGAAAGGTGCACTTGGAGCAGGCGCGCATCCTCCGGATCGCCGCCGACCGCGCGCTTCAGGGGGAGTCGATGAGGTCGATCAGCCGAGACCTCGCTGCGGAGTGGATGGCCGCCGACGGGCGGAGCTTCGATCCCCGCGATGTGAAGCGGTTCCTCACCTCGCCGACTACGTTCGGGTTCCGTGTGCACTATGGCGAGATCGTTGGCGAGGGGAATTGGGAGCCTGCCCTGGACCCGAAGCTGTATCCGCGCTTGTCTTCCCTGCTGAACAACCCGAAGCGGTTGAGTCAGCGCGGCTCCGAACCGCGGTGGTTGTTGAGCTCCATCGCACGGTGTGGGGTGTGCCTTGAGATGGGGGAGCCTGGGGTGATCGACCACAAGCGGGCACGGTCGCTGCGCCACGGGGATGCGTACACGTGTCGCAAGTACAACCATGTCGCAAGGGATATGGAGAAGGTCGACCGGTTTGTGCAGGAGCTGCTGCTGCGGTTGTTCGAGCAGCCGGCGACGTTGGCGAAGCTGGAGGCGGGCGACGACGGCGGCGGGAGCGCGGCGGACGCCGACCTAGCGTTGATCGAGCAGTTGCGCACGGAGATCGCGACGTTCGTGCGTGACGCGGCGAAGACGCGTATGTCGGCGTTGACGGTGGCGCAGTTCGTGGAGCCGCTGGAGGATCAGATCGACGCGGCGCTGCGGCGGGTGAACTCCGCTGGTGCTGTGGTTGATCCGGCGCTGCGGCGGGTGCTCGGTCCGAATGCACGTGCAGAGTGGGCGGGTATGAAGATCCCGGAGAAGCGGGACACGATCAGGGCAGCGGCGCAGGTGACGATCGTGCGCGTCGGCAAGGCGGGCCGGTTCAGTCCGATCGGCGTGGAGGTATATCCGGTGTCGTTACTCACGACACGGTAACGATTCGGATTTTCCGGATTATTTGCTACGACAGCGCAGTTCGTGAACTGCGCATGACCGGTGCATGAATCGGTCTTGACCCAACAGCGTCATATCGTGGGCGTTCCCGGGCTCAGGTGTAGCCAGTTCCATGCGTACCACGAGTCGAATCCCATGGCTTGCTGGAGATTTGCCAATGATCGCCCCCGTTACCGTCTGGAAATACATGCAGGATTCCCCCTGAAAACTATAGGCGTCCCGACCAGCACTCACTATGATCTGATCCACGGTTGATAATTGGACGATCAGGGCGGGGCCTGGTAGCTGAGGGGTGACGACGTGGATGCGGATGGGGCAGGCTCGTTATCGGGGATGGTCTCATGACCAGCATGGAACCCGACCTAGGCTCAGCACCGGAAGATCTCGCCAGACTGGTCGGTATAACAGTTTCGGAGCCGTGCGGAACAGTTGCCATTCAAGGCGACTGGGCGATCGTGGGAACGGTGATCCAGCTAGGTCAGTCCGTTGAAGCAGTTCCCCGTGAGGGCGCAACCGGAGTGCAGTGCGATCTCGTCGTGGTGATGGCGACGATGGTCGGCTTGCGGGGTCGAGATGCCTTGACCGACTGGCAGTACTTCCCGGGCATTGGATGGGCGACGGACGTCCGTGTTCGCCACCCCTACGACGAGCGCTTGCGCCGACGCAGCTTCTCCGCCTGCTCCGACGAGGTGGGCACGTTGCTGGCTATGGCCGGGTCCATCGATCCGTCCGGCAGGTAGATCTCGTCCTTCTTCGCGCGCTCCTCGGCGTGCTTGATCGCCGAGTCTATGAAGTCGGCCGTCCTCATTTCCAGGGCACGCGCGATCCTATCGACCTGCTCCAGATCGATCGCGCGCTGACCGCGTTCCATTCGGCTCAGTGTTGCCACGTTGATGTCCGCAGCCTCAGCTAGAGCGTCCTGTTTCATGCTCCGCGCCGCCCGCTGTGAGCGTATTTCGGCGGCGACCATCAGGGTGAGCTCCCCGATGTCGCGAGGGTTCGTAGCCACCCCAGAAGAGTAGAGCCTTAGTTGCCATATGGAAAAGAGGACGTTTCCAGGAACTGGGGATGTCCTCCCAAAACGCAATGCTGCGAATGCTAGACGGACTTGCCAAATGGTCGTAGACTCGACCGTATGGCAAGTACCGCCGGATGGCCGCGCGAGGTGGCGCAGCGCATCAGAAAAGCGATTCGAGACTCCGGCTTAGCCGAGCAGCGGATCGCGGAACTGTCGGACATTCCGATGACTACCTTCCGCCGTCGAGTGCGTGGCGTCAATCCGTGGACGCTCACCGAGATCAGCGCTGTCGCAAAGGTGCTGAACATCGACCCTCGCAAGCTGGTCCAGGTCGACGACGACCGGTCGAGGGAGGCGTCGTGAGCGCGCCGCGTCCCGCCGTCGATCCCGTCATGGAGGCGTGGATCGAGGAGCAGATGAAGCACTTCAAGCCCGGTGACCTCGACAACGCCGTCCGCGTGTGGCGGCAGATCCGTCGTCGGAAGGCCGCAGCCGCACAGAAGGGAGCGGCGGCATGAGCGCCGATCTGGTCTTGTTCGTGTACGAGGGCGCGCAGGTACGCTCCGTCCTCATCGACGGAGAGCCCTGGTTCGTCGTATCCGACGCCGCGAAGATCCTCGGCTACCGGGATGCCAGCAACGCCGCGCGGCTGCTCCGCCCACATCAGCAGGGGTACTCAGAAGTGAGTACCCCCAGCGGAACTCAGCGGATGCTGGTCGCGAGCGAGGGCGGAGTGAACCGCCTCATCATGCGGAGTAACGCGAGCAACGCCGAGGCGGTTCAGGACTGGTTCACCGACGAAGTCCTCCCCACGATCCGCAAGACCGGTGGCGCGTACATCGCTCCTGGTTCGCAAGCGGAGATGGACCTCACCAACCCGGACACGGCGCTGGACAAGCTGATCGAGGTGGCCCAGGTTGCGAAGGCGGAACGGGCGGCCCGGCTGGCGCTGCAAGAGCAGATCGAGGCGGAGCGCCCGATGGTGGAGCGCGCCAAGAACCACGCCAGCGGATCGGGTTTGAAGACCCGCCAGCAGTTCTTCCGCGAGGTGAAGCAATGGGCGCAGGACCAGCACGGCGTTACGGTGAAGCAGGACCACGTGATGACGTTCCTGTCGACCAAGAAACTCGGCCTGTTCGCGCGCGGTAACCGAGCGGACGCCGGGCAGGCGACGGCGTGGGCGATCGAGAAGGGCTACGCGGTCAACAAGGAGGACACGACCGAGTCCGGCCGGAACGTGGTCACGGGCAAGTTGACCGCGCGCGGCCAGGACTACGCGTGGGAGCGGATCTTCCGGTACATCGACGCCAACGGCACGTTGGAGCTGCCGCGCCAGATCGGCGGTGTGGCATGAGCCACGGCCAGAAGCCCCGCGTCCGCACGTTCTTCCCGCGCATGAAGGTGCGTCGCCCGCACCGTCCGCGCCCGTGGATGGTCGTGCTCTGGGACGAGCACTTCCAGCCGATCTGGTGGACCCGACGCAACCGTGGGAAGCGGAAGGTGCAGTGCGCCTACTTCTACTGCGGTCCCGCTGATGGCGTCGGCCACATGAAGATCACCGGCATCCCGGGCGGTGCGTCGTGATCACTCTGTTCGCTGCCGCCGCGGCGGGTTCCATCCTCGGCTTCCCCCTGTTCCTGTTCCAGTCCTATGCGGCCCGGGGGAGGCGGAAGTGACCGTCAGAGACCTGTTCACGATCGCCTCCCGGCTGGGTTGGCTACTGGACCTTCGCCGGTTCCCGGCCACCCCGTTGCCGTGGAAGCGCTGCCACTGCGGCGCTCTCGCCGACTACTACGACGGGCTGGCCGGTGGAGTCTGGTGCTGGCCGTGCAAGTACGCCATGCACGAGACGTGTGAGTGCAGCGACCCCGCCACGTGGGGGCCGAACGGCGAAACCTCCGACTCCCTCGGCGCGGTAACCCCCCTGCCTGCTGCCGAGGGTGGGCGTCCCGGCGGTGAGGCTGCGGTACCCCCTGCCGCGCCCCGCCGGGACGTGCCCGACGAGCAGACGGCCGCGATGCGGCGCTGGTACGACGCGCTGTTCCAGATCGCTGACAACCCGTGCTCGAACGGCGACGCGGCGTTCTCCTGCTCCGACCTGCCTATCAGCCGGGCGGAGTGGTGCAGCTACTGCATCGCCTACGACGCCCTGAACCCCTCATCCCCGGCTGGCGTCAGCCCTGGAGGTGAGGTCGCACACCCCGAATCGCCCAGTGCTGGCGATCACGGTGATTCGGGGTGTGCCCCCAACTTCCCGTCCTGAAAACGGGATTGGCCGCCGAGTGTGCGCTCGACGGCCGTAACTCCACAACGAGAAACGAGTTTACACGATGACCGTGCACTCCGACGCCTACGAGGCGTACGTACTCCAGCTCCTGGCCCAACCGCCCGATTCGTTCGACCACCTCACCGCCGTCGCTGTCGCCACCTGCGCGACGGACGACGCCCTGGAGAAGCTGCTGTTCGACATGTACACCGAGGACCCCGTGGGCAGCCACGAGTTCGAGGTGGCCGCGTGAGCCGCGAAGTGCGCCGTGTCCCGGTCGATTTCGACTGGCCGTTGAATGAGGTATGGGGCGGCTACCTCACCCCGGAGAAGTTCCACGAGGAGCGTTGCCGGGACTGCTACGGCCGAGGTGCCACCCCTGCGCACCAGTGGATCGAACGCATCGCCCTGATGCTCGACCAGCTCGTGGAGGACGTGGCCGACAAGGCTGCTGGCAAGCCGATGCATCCGTGGCTGGAGAAGGACACCTACCCGCCGGTCAACCGCGACAACATTCTGGCCCAGCGCGGAATATGGGTGGACTACGAGGTGGTACGGCCGTCCGCCGACATCATCGAATTCGCCCAAGCGCTCGTGAAAGACGACAAGTACGAACGCAACCGGAAGATCCGGCTCGGCCCGTTCGCGCAGAACCGAGCCGCCATCACGCGCGGACTGCTTCGCCTCGCGGGCATGCCGGAGAAGTGGGGCTGGTGCCCGACCTGCAACGGACACGGAAGCGTCGAGAAGTACCCGGGTCAGCGCGCCGAAGCCGAAGCGTGGGAGCCGACCGAACCGCCGACCGGTGAGGGCTGGCAGCTGTGGGAGACCGTGTCCGAAGGCTCCCCGATCACGCCGGTCTTCGCGACCCGTGAGGGCTTGGTGGATCACCTGTGCTCGCCAGCCTATGAGCGTCGCCTGACCCGCGACGAAGCCGAGGGGCTGGTTGCGGCTGGCTGGGTTCCGTCCGGCGTCGGCAACCGCAACGGCTTCGCCTCCGGCGAGCAGTCGGAGGGCGAGTTCGCGCGGATCGTGCTGGGGCTGCCGGAGCGGGGTGAGTCATGAACCTGCATCTGCCTCACCCGCACATCCCGGAACGCGTGGAGGCGTTCGCGCACTGGCTGGCGCATGAGCGTCCCATGCCGAAGCGGAAGGTTCCGCCCGCCGACGACTGGAACGACTGGCATTACGCCGACGCCAAGCCCGATTGGGAAGACCGAAACGACGAGGGGGAGACCCGATGAGTCAGGAATTCGTCGCGGCGACACCGGAGCAGGTCGCCGGGATCCAGGCGCTGCCCTGCGACATGTACACGCAGGACCCGTATCCCTTCGCCTGGTGCGAGACCCACGACGAGACGTTCCCGCTGGGCGGGGTGTGCCGGTTCTACAAGGAGGAGGGCGAGACCCGATGAGCCAGAACCAGACCACTCGACGCACGGACGAGCAGCTGCGGCGGATCGCCGAGGGCGCTGACCTGTATCCCGATGAGCGGACACCGCAAGCCAGAGGTGTCGCCTCAATGGCGAAAGAGCTGCTCGCTCTGCGCACCCGCGCCGCCGAGCTGGAAGCTGAGCGGGATTCCGCGCGTGCCCAGTTCGGCCTCCTGTTCGACTTCCTCGCCGAGCGCGGAGCGTCCTTCACCACCGAGCAGGGGAAGGTCGTCGCGGTCCAGATGCCGACTGGCGATCAGGAAGCGCAGGTGCAGCGATGACCGAACCCAACCACTGGATGAACCGTGCGCCGGACATGCTGCGCGATCTCGAAGGCCCCGACGGTGAACCGCTGGCCACGCACTTCGACCGCCGCTGGCTGTGGCGACTGGAGGGCTTCCTCGCCGTCAATGGGACCACCGAATACCACCACAAGATGCGCGCCGATCTCTATCAGTACCTGTGCGAGACGTGCGAGCACGTGTGGCGTGACCTGGGTGACCTGACGCCGACACCGTCGGTGCAGTGCCTATGGTGCAACACCGTCCGCGAGGTGTCCAGCTTCCCCGCAGGGGAGGTGCCCGATGACCGCGCGTGAGCCCTGGTTTCGCTCTTACGAAGCCGCCGCCGAGCGCACCGAGCGGACCGAGGTCGCCGAACTCCCCGTGCACGAACTCGCCTTGGCCGCCGCCGCAGAGCACTGGCTTGACGCCATGCCCCCGTTCTCCCTGCTCGACACCGTCGCCGAGGCAACCGACCTCGGGGGTGATGACTGTGCGTGAGCCGTGGTTCGAGCGCATCGAAGCCACCCAGCAGCGCAGCGGATTCCGGATGCATGTGTGCATGCACGCGTTCTGCAACTGCACTGACTGCCAGAACGATCTGGCGTTGCGCCGCGCTGCCGTGATCAACCGCAGCGAACCGCAGGCGCCGAAGGTGATCGGAGGTGCGTCGTGACCTTCCTGAGCGACTTGCTCGCCTACGCCTGGGAGTTGATCGCCGCTGGGTTCATCGCCGGTGCCCTGTCGTGCATCTGGCTCGGGCAGGGCAGGGACTACTCCGGCGCCCCCGTCGAGGACGAGGAGCTGGAGGAGTTCGACGACACCGCGGCGTGGGACCGCGGACATGACGAGTGGGTCGACGAGCAGACGGGGGTGTCGTGGTGACCGAGCATCACCGGTATCTCACCGAGGCCGACCAGGAAGCCCTGACCACTGGGCTGGTCCGCATGGGATTCGACCCCATCGTCATCACCCAAATGGTGAAGCAGGCCAGCCGCGTGCCCGTGACCGTGTTTGCGGCTCAGGGACGGAGAACCTCGTGACCGACACCAACCAGCTGATCGTCAACTTCCGTGGCGGTGTCGGGGAGGTGACGCCGAACAGCGCCGAGGAGCAGGCGAAAGCGCGGCGCACCGCTGCCCACTACGCCGAGAACGCCGACGAGCTGAGGACGTTCCTGGACATGCTCGGCCTGACGCCGGAGAAGGAGCCCGCACCGAAGAACACGCACTGCACGGAATGCTGCGCCCCGATGTCCCGGAAAAGTATCGCGGGGCACAAGATGATGGGCCGCGACGGCCTGTGCCGGCCCTGCACCCGGCGTGCGGAGGAGGCGACCAAGCCCCGACGTAACTACGTGCGCACCGCACCGTCGAGGAAGCGGGGACAGAATCCTGGCGAGTGCGAACGCTG
>NZ_JBSGEZ010000015.1:0-122775 GCF_053603155.1 Nocardia sp. NPDC004260
CGAAGAATCTGCGGATGATCGGCGATGCCCGCGACCCCGCACGCGCCGATGACCGCGAACCAGGCGATCATCACCGGCCCGAACACCCGGCCCACGGCCGAGGTGCCCCGGCGCTGCACCAGGAACAGCGTCACGATGATGACCGCGGTGATCGGTACGACGAAATCCGCCAGCGACGGTTGCACGACCTCGATTCCCTCGACGGCGGACAGCACGGAGATCGCCGGAGTGATCATGCTGTCGCCGAAGAACAGCGAAGCGCCGAAGATGCCCAGCGCCGCCAGTACCGCGGTCTGCCGTCGGCCGTGCTGCGAGCCCCACCGCCGCAGCTGCGTGATCAGCGCCATGATGCCGCCCTCGCCGTCGTTGTCGGCGCGCAGGGCCAGCAGGATGTAGGTGACGGTGACGATGATGGTGACCGACCAGAAGATCAGCGAGACCACGCCGTACACGTTGTCCACGCTCACCGGCACCGGATGTGGGTCCGCAGGGTTGAACACCGTCTGGATGGTGTAGATCGGACTGGTGCCGATGTCGCCGAACACCACGCCGAGTGCGGCGACCACCACGCCGAGCCGCGCGGTGTCGTGTGCGCTCGTCGCGGCGGGCGCGGGGGGTCGCTCCTCGTCGGATGTGGTCGTGTGCTGCCGATCGGTCACCGGGGGTCCTCCTCGCGCGGGCTGTCCGGCCGCCCGTGCGGACAATACCGTTCCCGGAGTTCGGCCGTCGGGCAGTAGCCGCCGCATGACATCCGGCGTCGTGCCAACCGCGGCTCAATACGACACGCGCGTCATGCGGATCTCGGAGATCGACATGCCCCGGCGGCGGCGGAACAATCCGCGCAGGGTTCCCGCGTTGAGATAACCCACCTTGGCGGCCACCGCGTCCACCGTGAGCGAAGTGGTGCGCAGCAGTTGCACGGCGCGTTCCAGGCGGATGTCGTGCACGAATTCCGTGGGGGACATGCCCAGTTCGGCGTGGGTGGCCCGCTGCAGGCTGCGTTCGGTGACGCCGATGGCGCGAGCGGCCTGGGATATCCGGAAATTCTCGCCGAGGTGCCCGCGGACCCAGCGTTCGAAGGCGGCGGTGACGGAATCGCCGCGGGCGATGATCTCGGGGACGATGAACTCGCGTTGCGGTCGTCCCGCGCCCACCGCCAGGTAGCGCATGGCGCGTTCGGCCAGCGCCGGGCTCTTGCTCGCGATCAGCGACAGCGCCAGGTCCATGTGCGAGAGCGCGGCGCCCGCGGTGGTGACGCGTCGACCGCGACACAGCGTGCGCCCCTCGTCGAGTTCCACGTGTGGGTAGCGGCGGCGGAAGCTGGGGCCGAGCCACCAGCTCGTGGTCGCGGGGGAGCCGTCCAGCACGCCCGCCTCGGCCAGGAAGAACGTTCCGGTGCAGGCGCCGGCGAGGTGGGCGCCCCGATCACGGGCCGCGACCAGCCGGTCGAGCACCGGACGGCTGGCGGGTGCGGAGACCAGATCGATCAGCGCCGCGGCCTCCAGGACGTTCACGGCGGGCACGATCATCAGATCGAACCCGTCGCCGAGCTCGTCGAGCGGGATCGTCGGCACGGTGTGGCCGTTGCCCGACCGCACCGTGGCGCCGAACGACGCGCTGTGCACCCGCCATGCCCGCGGCGGGTCGGGCAGCTCGGTGCGCACGGCGTTGGCGGTGTTGAAGGTTTCCAGTAGGGCGGCGTATCCGAAATCGGCTACGCCGTCCACCACGAAGACGACGACGTCCATGTCGGAAACGGTACCGAAGATGTCGTTTGCGACACTCGGCTCCGCCGGGATTCTGTCCTACCGTCATCGCGAGACGGCTCGCCGCCGAGCGAACCGGGGAGCCGATCGAACCCGCCGTACCTCGTTTGGGAGCGTGACCATGATCGAAACGACCGGGACGCATCACATCCGGTTGACCGTGACCGACATCGCCCGGTCGCGTGCCTTCTACCGAGATGTACTCGGTTTCCCCGTCGCCGCCGAATCGCCGGGCAGCCCCGACGATCCGGAGGTGCGCGTCGACCCGATGCGACTGTTCGGCGGGGTGGTGTTCCAGGCCAACGGCATGTTGCTCGGCCTGCGTCCGGTCGCCGATCCGGCGGACCGATTCGATTCCGAACGTGTGGGTTTGGACCATCTCAGCTTCACCGTCCCGGCGCGGGACGATCTGGTGGCCGCGGCCGCTCGCCTCGCCGATGCGGGCATCGAACACGGGGAGATCACGGAGATGGCCGATTTCGGCATCGCGATCCTGTCGTTCTCCGATCCCGACGGCATCCATCTCGAACTCACTGCGCCCCTGTGAGTTTGCGTCCGCCCGCAGCGGGCATGCCCGATCCGGAATGAACGCTGTCCTGATGAAGGCTTGGCCGACCCCCCGTACGAGCGGTGCGGTCGTGCCGGGGAGGTAGGCCGATGCTGGTCCAGCGTGCGCGACCGCGGAAGCTGTCCGAGGATTCGGCGCTGCCGAGTCCGAGCGCACTGCTGTGCGCGCTGGGCGGCCAGCACGTGCGGGGCCCGGTGAGCCGGTGGGCGCGCGAGCTGACCGAACTGCACCGGCGGCGCCGGGAGGACGCACGGGAGTCGGTCGAGACGCGGCGGCGGCGCGCCGAGTTGGTCGAACGGATCGACACCTGGGCGGCGCTGCACCTGCCGTGCGCCGACCCCGCGGTGCGGGTGCACCACGAGAGCCTGGGCGAGATGATCGACCGGATGGCCGCCGTCGCGGAAGACGCGTTCCATCTGCTGATGCACGACGATCCGGGGGGCGAGCGTATGCACGCGGCATGGACCCGGCTGGCCGAACTGGAGATCGCCTACGCCGATCTGGTGCGCGCGATCGGGGACGGCCGTCGGCGTCTTCCGTCCGGACGAACCGGCGCTTCGGGGGCCCAGTGATGTCGGGGGTGGCCTACCGGCGGTCGATCGAGTGGCCGAGTCGGTCGCATCGGACGAACGCGCTGGTCATCGGTGTCGGCAGCCATGGTGGGGAGTGCGCGCGGCCGCGTCGCGGCGCCTCGCGATCAGCCGTCCCCGGACGAAGACGCGCGCGTCGAGCCGTGGCCGATCGAGCTCACTACGGGAGAGGGCGTAGGCTTGGCGCTCCGACGGACGGCGCGACTTCTGGGAGCGGTGCATGAGCAAGGGTGAGGGGACTCCTCCCGCTACGACGCGGACCGGCACGATCAGCGTGCGGGTGCCCGCGGTGTCCGAACAGCTCGCGATGTTGCGTGCCTTGGCCGAGACCGTCGTGCTCATGGCCGATTTCGGCATCGACGAGGTGACCGACATCCGGCTGGCCCTCGACGAGGTGGCCAGCGCCCTGGTGCTGGACGCGGTGGACGGGGCGGAGCTGGAGTGCGCGTTCGGCTTCGAGGACGACGCGGTGGAGGTGCGCGTCTCCACCGTCACGGTGTCGGACGCCAGCCCGGACGAGTCCGGCTTCGGCTGGCACATCGTGGCGACGCTCACGGATTCGGTCTCGGCCACCCGAGGCACACACGACTCCGCTGCGGGCGGCTACCCGACTGTCGTCGACTTCCGTTGGGTGCGCGGCGGCTCGAATAATGAGTAGCGAGTCGAATCAGGTCGCTTCCAAGCGCAAATCGCGGGGAGACACCTACGACAATATCGAGCCGCTCTTCGCCGAACTGGCCGCGCTGGCCCCGGACGATCCACGCCGGGAAGCCGTGCGCACCGAGCTGATCGAACGTTGCCTGCCGCTGGCCGAACACATCGCCCGCAAGTTCAGCGGCCGTGGCGAGAGCTTCGAGGACCTGTTGCAGATCGCTCGGGTGGGTATGCTCGCCGCCGTCGACCGCTTCGATCCGGGGCACGGCGCGACCTTCTTGTCGTTCGCGGTGCCGACGATCATGGGTGAAGTGCGTAGGCATTTCCGCGACTACGCCTGGTCGGTGCGGGTTCCGCGGCGGCTCAAGGAGATCCAGTCCACCATCGGCCCGACGGTGGAGATCCTGTCGCAGCGGCTGGGCCGGATGCCGCGGGCGCGGGAGATCGCCGAGGAACTGGGCGCGGACCTGAACGAGGTGACCCAGGCGCTCATCGCCCGCAACGCCTACCAGACCTCCTCGATCGACGCCGCCTCGGACACCGACGACTCCGAGTCCGGCGGTCCCTCGCTGCTGGACTCGCTCGGTGCCGAAGACCCGGACTTCGGCACCGTGGAGAACTACCTGGCGGTCAAGCCGCTGCTGGCGGCGCTGCCGGAACGCGAGAAGCAGGTGCTGGTGATGCGCTTCTTCGACTCGATGTCCCAGGAGCAGATCGCCCAGCGGATCGGGTGTTCGCAGATGCAGGTCTCACGGATTCTGTCGAAGACCTTGAAATCGCTGCGCGAGCAGGCGCTGCGGGACTGACGCGCCCCGGGGGAGGCGTTCACTCGCCGGTCAGCTCGTCGTGATGCTCGCGCATCGCGTGGACGACGGCGACCAGCACGCGGTGCGCGGCGCGCAGGTCCGCGTCGGGCAGTTCTGCCATCGCGGCTCAGTTTCTGAGAGAGTTGCGGCGTGAGCGCTTGGGATCGCTATGCGTCGGTGGTGACCGCCCGGACCTCGTGGGTGCTGCTCGTGGTGCTCGCCGCGGCGTCGATCGGCCTGATCGGCGCGGTGGGCGAGAACGAGTCCGCCGGGCAGGCGCCCACCGCGCTACCGGCCTCCGCCGAATCGGCGCGAGTCGAACAGGCGCTCGAGGAGTTCCCGGACGCGGGGTCGGCCGCCGCGATCATCGTGGTCACGCGCGCCGACGACGGAGAGTTGACCGAGGACGACCGCAACGCCACCGTGGCGGCGGTGGCCCGCGCGTCGGGACGGGCACCCGGTCCGAGCGACCTGCTCTCCGCGCCGGACCGGAAAGCGGCGATCGGGCAAGTGCCCGTGGACGCCGACCTGAGCGGATTCCCGCTGACCGACCGGATCGGGGAAATCCGTGCCGTCGCGCGGGACGGCCTGCCCGACGGACTCGTCCTGCAGGTCACCGGCGGTCCGGCGTTCGGCGCCGACATCGCCGACTCGTTCTCCGGCGCCAACGTCACCCTGCTGGCGGTGACCGCGATGGTCGTCGCCGTGCTGCTGATCGCGACGTACCGCTCCCCGGTGCTGTGGCTGGTGCCGCTCGCGGTGGTCGGCGCGGCCGATCGGGTGGCCACCGGCGCCGGAACCGCGCTGGCGCGTGTGACCGCCCTGACCTTCGACGGCTCGACCTCCGGTGTCACGAGTGTGCTGGTGTTCGGTGCTGGCACCAACTACGCGCTGCTGCTGGTGTCGCGTTATCGGGACGAACTGCATCGGGAAGCCGACCACCGCACGGCATTGCGACACGCGGTGCGGCGCGCCGGGCCCGCGATCCTGGCCAGCAACGTCACGGTGGTCGCCGCCCTGCTCGTGCTGGTGCTCGCGTCCGTGCCGAGCACACGCAGTCTCGGTGTGATGGCCGCGCTGGGGTTGCTGGTCGCGGTGGCGTTCGTCCTGATCGCGTTGCCCGCCGCGCTCGCGTTGTGCGGACGCAACGTGTTCTGGCCGTTCGTGCCGGAGGCCGACGATCGCGATACGGCGAACGAGGGAGTTTGGCACGCGGTCGCCGCGTGGGTGGTGCGCAGGCCCGCGGTGGTCGCCGGAACCGCGCTCGTTGTGCTGGCCATCTGCGCGACCGGATTGCTGTCGACGCAGGTGGGCCTGTCGCAGACCGAGCAGTTCCGGGTTCGCGCGGAGTCGGTGGAGGGATTCGACGCCCTCGCTCGGCATTTCCCCTCCGGCGCTTCCGATCCCGCGATCGTCCTCGCGCGCAGCGACGCGGTGGTGGAGATCGACGCGGCGTTCCACCGCACGGAGGGCGTGGTGATGACCTGGCAGACCGGCACCTCGCCGACCGGGCTGACCCGGTGGGCCGTGGTGATCGACGCGCCGCCGTCTTCCGCACGTGCCTTCGACACGATCGAGGCGCTGCGCGCGTCGGTGGCCCAGGTGCCGGGCGCCGACGCGATCGTCGGCGGCACCGATGCCCAGGCCCTGGACGTCCAGACGGCCGCGAGCCGCGACCGCAAGCTGATCATTCCGCTGATCCTGATCGTCGTGCTGGTGGTGCTGCTTGTGCTGCTGCGCGCGGTGCCTGCCGCGCTGCTGCTCGTCGCGGTCACGGTGTTGAGCGCGCTGGCGGCGCTCGGGCTGGGCAGCTGGATGAGCGAGCACGTGTTCGGGTTCCCGGCGCTGGACATCAGCGTGCCGCTGTTCGCGTTCCTGTTCCTGGTCGCGCTCGGCGTCGACTACACGATCTTCTTGGTGACCAGGGCCCGCGAGGAGACTCCTGGGCACGGCACCACGCATGGCATGGTGCGGGCGGTGTCGGTGACCGGCGCGGTGATCACCAGTGCGGGCATCGTGCTCGCGGCGGTGTTCTGCGTGCTCGGCGTGCTCCCGCTGATCACCCTGACTCAGGTCGGCATCGTGGTGGGCCTCGGCATCCTGCTGGACACGTTCGTCGTGCGCACGGTGGTGATCCCCGCGCTGTTCAGCCTGATCGGGCCGAAGATCTGGTGGCCGAGCGAGCTGCGGCTCGTCGAGGAGGAGGGCGACGGGCGCGGCGGCGCGGATCAGTCGGCGGGCGCCCAGCCCGGGCCGCGGAACAAGTAGCCGCCGCGGGCGCGCCACGAAGGCGCGCTACGCAGGTCCCGCCAGATCGAGGCGAACTCGTGGGTGGCGACCTTCGCCGGATTGAACGTCTCGATGTTCTTGGTCAGCCCGTAGCGGACGCGTTCGTCCTCCGGCTCGAAGGTGCCGAACAGCCGATCCCAGATGATCAGGATGCCGCCGTAATTCTTGTCCAGGTAGCGATCGTTGGAGCCGTGGTGCACCCGGTGATGGGACGGGGTGTTGAACACGAATTCCACGGGACGCCACAGCGTCGCGACCCGCTCGGTGTGGATGAAGAACTGGTAGACGAGGCTGACCGACTGTTGCAGCAGGATCATCCAGGGCGGGAAACCGGCCAGCGCCAGCGGCAACCAATAGGGCAGCGAGCTGAACGGGGTCCACGGCTGGCGCAGCGCGGTGGAGAGGTTGTAGAACTCGCTGGAGTGGTGCACCACGTGGCTGGCCCAGAACACGCGCACCGTGTGGTGCGTGCGGTGATACCAGTAGTAGGCGATCTCGTCGGCGAAGAACAGCGCGACCCAGGTCAGCGGGTGGTCCGCCGGGAGATGGAACGGGGCGGCCAGGTACGCCGCGGCGTACACCGCGACGACCGCGAGTTTCCAGCCGAGGTTCACCACCACATTTCCCAGCCCCATGAGCACGCTGGTGCGCGCGTCGCGGAACTGGTAGCCGAGTTGGTCGTCGTCGGGCAGCAGGTGGAAGGAGGCCGCTTCGAGCGCCAGGCAGAGCACGAAAACCGGTATGGCGTGGGCGATCAGGTTGAACAACGGGTCAATCTTTCGGTGCTGCTTGGGCGTCCACCAGCCGGGTGAGCAGGGCGTAGGCGGTGTCGTAGGCCGCGGACGAATCGCGACGGGCAATGTGTTCCGCGAGCGCGCGATGGGCGCCGGGATCGATGTATTCCTTGTTCAGGCCCAGTTCGGCGACGATTTCCATACCGATCCCGAAATAGCCGGAGACCAGGGTGTTCAACGCCAGCCGGTAGGCGAGATTGCCGGAGCCGTCCAGGATCGCCACCCAGAACGCCAGATCGGCATCGACCACGGCGCCGAACGGCGCGGTGGCGTCCGGGTAGGCCGCGGCGGCGCGTTGCACGGTCGCCAGTTGATGGGCGTCGGCGTGCTCGGCGCACAAGCGGGCCGCGTCGGCGGCGACCGAACGCCGCATCACCGCGATGTCGTGCAGGATCCGTGTGGCCGGTACGGCCCCGGAGCGAGTGAGCGCGGTCAGAATGTCCAGGCCCGCGTGGGAGCGCCAGTCGAGAACACGGGTCTTGCCGCCCGGCGTGACGCGGACCAGCCCGCTCTGCTGTACGCGCTTGAGCGCTTCGCGCACGGCGTGGCGGTTCACCTGGAACATTTCGGCCAGCTCGCGCTCGGAGGGGAGCGACGCCTCGGGGGCGAGCCGGCCGCTCAGGATCGCGTCGATGATCTGACCGAAGACCACATCGGAGACGGCGGTGCGGGCGACCGCGGCGAATTCCATGCGCCGAGTGTGGCGCATTGCGGTTAACAGGTCAACTGGTTGGACCAGTTGCTTCGAAAGGGAGGCGGATGACCGCTCGCTGCGGCCATCCGCCTGGGCCCTACCTAGCTATGCTTTCGCAACGCCGTGCGGGGTAGTTTTCCCGCGTTCTGTCCGGCCGCGCGCCGCCCGGGACGGACTGCGTCCGGCAGCGCACAAGCGGCGGTCAGTGCCGGAAGGCGTCTTTGACCTTCTCGCCCGCGTCCTTCAGGTCGGACTTGATCTGGTCGGTGCGGCCTTCGTCGCGCTTCCCCCGGTCGCCCTTGGCCTCCCCCAGCTTTTCCTTGGCCTGACCAGCGATTTTATCGGTCTTGTTCTTCGCCTTGTCGACTGTGCTCATGTCACACCCTCCTTTTGAAGCGACCGGCCGGCCATCTTCAGCCGGTCTTCTTCGCAGTAGCCCGTAACCGGGCGGCCAAACATCGGCCATTCCTGTTAAAAGCAGAAGACCCGGCGGAAAACCGGGTCTTCGCGGAAATCGTGCGTATTCGAAATCGCCGCCGAATCCGCATACTGCGCGCGGTCTCCGGCGCGCCGGAAATTATGCGGCCGGAACCGTGGGCGGCGTCAGAAGGCCTTGCAGCACACCGACGCCCGCGCCGAGGGCCGCGCCGACGGCGATGGCGGGGGAGGCGACGAATCCATAACCGATGGCGGCGCCGAAGGCCATGACGGCCACCGTCCCGGTCGGAAACATCGGCAGGCCCGCGATGGCGCCGCAGATGGCGCCGATGACCGCTCCGATCGAGGCGACCGGCGCGGCCACCATGCTGCCCGCCGAGGCGCCGATGGCGGTGGAGCCGATCAGGTCGGCGGCGATGCGGTCGGAACGCGACGGATCGAAGCCCGCCGAATCGAGGGTCTGCGCGATGCCTGCTTCCGGGCCCGCGATCGCGTCGTTGAACATCTTGCCCTGCTCGGGAGTCATGAAATCCGGGCGGCCGATCACCACCGAACCCACGCGCAGCGTGCCGGGCGGCGCCTCGATCGGCGCGACCGCGGGAGCCGGGGCGGCGGGGTTGGGCAGGTGCAGTCGCTGCGGCTCGACCGGCGCGAGCAGGTTCGGATCCGGCATCGGCCGGTTGACGCTCAGGTCGTTGCGGCCCGCGGAAACCGGGGGTGCGGGCGGAAGAGACTCGGGGTCCGCGGGATCGGCCACCGGGATGACGCCAAGGCCGGGACCCGGGGCGAACGGGACCTGGACGGAGATCTCCGGCAGCGGGTTCGCGGTGGCGGTCGCGGCGGCACCGACCAAGGACAACGGGATGGCGCCCGCGACGACCAGAGTGGCGGCGCGGCGGAAGAACGGGTGTGCTGGAGTTTCGATTTCGGGTACTGCTATGCCCATGGACTTACCCACCTCATTCTGAAGAGGACATGTACCTACCCTTCTAGTTCGGTCCAGAAAGCCATACGGATGCGCGGCAGTTCGATTTATTTTCGATTGCGGTGAAACGCGCCGCTGCCAATCGAATCCGCGTGACCGGGTCGAATAGCCTTGTCGCCGTGGTCAACCGATCACGACTGCGCTGCTGCTAATTTCTTCAACCGAAATCAGGGAAACCACCCTCGAAACGGGGCTCTGCCCCGCTGTGCGGGTTCCGAGCCACGCCGTGGCCTGATCAAGAGCCCATCCGACCCCGTCGTGTGGGGGCGTTCGAGGTGGTCGGCGAACTGGTCAGTACGCACTCCGCGACGGCTACCTCACCTCGGAGCGGATGTAATCCCTCGCGGCCGAGTTCCGCGAAGCAGCCCAGGCATCCGACAAAGCGGTCGAAGCGCCCCGCAGTGACATCGACACGCGGGTATCGAGCACGTTGAAGCAGTCTGGCTGCTGGTCCTGGGCATGTACGGTGGCCGTGTACCAGTGCCGAGGAGGAGCTATGTTCGCGCTCGTTGTGAGGTTCGAACTTCAGGACGCCGAGAAGGCGGCCGAGTTCGACGAACTGGTCGCTGAAACCGTCCATGCCATCACCGAACTGGAACCCGGAACTTTGGTCTACGCCACTCACGCTGTTGAGAACGAACCGCTGTCACGAGTGTTCTACGAGGTGTACCGCGACCGCGACGCGTTCGATACGCACGAGCGGCAGCCGCACACGAAGCACTTCCTGGGTCAGCGTGAGAAGTACATCGCGTCGTTTCGGGTGGAATTCCTGGCCCCTGCCGATGCGAAGGGACTGCCTGCGGCAGGCTGACCGGATCACAGGCGCGCAGCGATCCCGCACCATACGGCGAAGCCGTGGACGGTGTCGACGCTGCGTGCTTCCGCACGAGCCAGCGCCCGCACTGTCTCGTGCACCATTGGATTCCAGCGAGTCTGCGCCGGGGCGATCGCTTTCGCGGTCAGTAGCGCATCCAAAGCGCGTGTGCGGTCTCCATGCAGGAGGTATGCGCGTGACAGGTCGATGTAGTGATGACCCGCGCGCTCCTTCGGTGTGCCATCCGGGATGACCAGCGACCGTGCCCGGTTGAGGGCTTCGGTGCCGTCCATGCTCTCCACGGCAAGTGCCACCGACCAGATTTCGACGTTCGTCGGTCCGAACGACAGGATGACGTCGCGATCGTCACCGAGGCGCAGCGCGGTCTCCCGGGCCTCCGCCAAGTGCTCGTTGGCAAGGTCGCGTTTGCCGGAGCGCGACGCGGCTAGCCCGGATTGCAGGTGCAGGCCGCCCCAGGCGATGAGGTCGTGGCGGTGTCCGGCGCCGAGGCGGGGTTCGATGCCGGCCCGGCAGCGCTCCAAGAATCTGAGGGCGGCGGTCCAGTCGCCGCCGGAGGTGAGAAGCGCCGCACGGTGGAATTGACCGGTGGCGATCCACAGTTCGTTACCGGACTCGGCGGCTGCCCATGCGAGCCGATCGACGGCCACGGCGGCGAGGTCGCAATACCCGAGTTTGTGGGCGAGGCTGGGCGCGGAGTAGTACAGCTCGCACAGCAGAACGAGCGCTTGATCCCGCTCCCGGCGGCTGGTGCGGTGCACCGCAGCGCGTACCTCACCGAGCAGCGGTGGCAGAGAGTGGCCGAGTTTGTGGAATGACGCGGCACGGCGATATCGGCACACCTGCTCGACGTCGGCCTTGATCTGTCCGAAAGGGCGCCCGTGAGAAACGTTGTCGTTATCCAGATCATAAGCGGCCAGCTCATTTCGCAGCACCCCGACTGCTGCGTGTACCTCGGTGTCGGGGCCAGGTGCAGGTGGATACGGCTGTCCAGTCAGGTCGGCAACACTGACCCGGAGGGCCTTGGACACGGCTCCGAGAAACGCCGGCGATGCGGGGGCCGTCCGTTGCTCGACCGCACGGACAATTCCGACGGAGAGGTTCGTTTTCTCCGCCAGTGCCTTCTGTGTCAGGCCGGCGAGCTTCCGGGCTTGGGCCACGCGTGCTGCGATTGCGGCGCGGTCATCCATTTTGCTCACCTTTCCATTCAACGACATCCGTTCGTACCGGAGTACTAAAAAGCTTGATACTTCGCGGGCTGTGTTGGGTCCAGAGTCGTAGCCAAGCCCCGGCGGTGGGTGAAGCCCTTGCCTGATCAGGGCACACCATCGGCGTCCGTGACGTCGTTGGAGGGGGTGACGAAAGCCCCTGGCGCCGGGTGCTTTCCATTCGACGAGAAGGGGATCGCTGCGGGATGGGAGAGGGTGACGAGGTCCGGCTGTCGAGGGTCGGACAGTGGGAAACCACCGATGGCACACCGTACGGGCCGTTGGCGCGGGTGCGATGCCCAGGAACCCAGCACTGCCTACAGCTAGCGCCGCTCGAGAACGGGCGGCTCGGGCAGCATGTCCGCGACATTCCCGGCCCGTGCGGGTGGGTGGGGACCGTGATCGTGGATGACCGCCACGACGTCCCCCGCGAATACTTGATCAACCTCGCTCCAGTCACCGGGATAGACCGGCGGCGGTGGCGTGGCGGGGGCCGCGATGAATAGGTCGGCACCAGTTCTCGCCGACGCCCCCACGACAATTCTGGAGACTCCTGTGGTCCGGTGCCGGTGCTACCGGAACGTGTGCGGGCTGCCCGCACGCATCGATCCGGAATTGGGCCGTATCTTCCTGCCATCGGGGAGCGTTGGTGCGATCACGGTGCCTGCGCAGCTCGGCGCGACGGTGAAGATTCGCATGGCGAAGCTCGGCGACCCTGCCGGGCCGATCATCTCCCATCCGCGTTCGAAGCGGTGGACGTTCCTGGTGCGGCCGGACATCCCGGCCGATATGCCGCTGTTCTCGGAGTTGTTCCGGCTGAACGCGACTTTCGCGCCGATCGGTGCGCAGATCGCGTTGCCGTCGCCTGCCGATGGTGTGGGCGACCGGTTCCGGGTGTGGGCGCAGGCTCCGAGCGACTCGTACCGGCCGTCGGCGCTAGCGGTACTAGGCGCTATCCGGGACTGCGTCCGGACTGCGCTATATCCGGAAACCCGGTTACGGAGGAAATCATGACCATCGTTACCGCCATCCGCGCCGCCGTGCTCACCAGTGTGCTGGTGGCCGGCACGGCCGACATCGCCAACGCCGAACCCACCCCCGCCGCGAAGGACGAGATCGTGTGCTTCCCACACGCCATCGAGCCGTGGAAGACCGACCACGGCTCGATGGCCCCGATCAACTTCGGGTTCAAAGTGCACTGCACCGGTCGACCGGAGATGCGCAGCGTCACCACCAAGCTGTGGCGTTACGATGCTGCCGACGGGAAGTGGTACAAGCACGCCGAACGGATTGACACCTCCACAACCCCCGACGTGGAAGTGCTGTATTCGGCGTCTTGTTCGTCGGCGGGAATCCTTTACGGATTCCACACGGAAGTGAAACTGACCGCGGTGCACGGGACCTGGGACGACGGCGGCGACGACAGCGCCACCACCTCCGCGATCTGCTGACTCGGCAGGGAAGGGCACAGCCGATGGACACACTGGACCATCCAGCGGTCGTCGTGGCGCTCGATGCCCTCGCGGCAGCTGACCGGGACCTTGCACCGGTCAGCGCCGTCGTGCGTGACGACTTGGTCGCTGTCGTCATCGATGGCCACCAGGGCCGCTACATCGCGTTCGTCCATCCCGACGGCGACCAGTGGACCACCAGGGGAACAGTGATCGGTGCACCGCGACCGGTCGGGCCTCGGCACGAGCACACCCCCGCCTGGGAGGCGCTGCAACGACGCGGCACCCGGTTCCGGCCCGAGACCGCCGACCCGTCTGGCTCCGGCTGGTTCGCGGTCATCGGCCGCGCCGCCCGTGACGCGGTCATCCTGTCGGTTACCTCCACGCTGGACGAGTGCGTCGTGCCGATCGGCGCGGACGGTCTCGCGTTCGCCGTCGTCCGCGCGCTCGGCAGCGAAACACCCCACGTTACCGTGACCACCCGCGACGGGCGGGTGGTCACGGCCGGGCCGCTCGCGGCCTGACCAGGAGCCACCCGCCAGCGACAACGCGTCAGGATGCCGCGTCGAATCCGGCGCGCAGGTCGGCGAGGATGTCGTCGATTCCCTCGATGCCGACCGCGAGCCGGACCAGGCCGGGGGTGACGCCCGCGGCCAGCTGCTCTTCGGGGGTCAGCTGCGAGTGGGTGGTGGAGGCCGGGTGGATCACCAGCGAGCGGACGTCGCCGATGTTGGCGACGTGGCTGTGCAGGCGCAGCGCCTCGACGAACCGCTTGCCCGCGTCGACGCCGCCCGCCAGCTCGAAGCCGATCACCGCGCCGGCGCCCTTGGGCGCGAGGGCACGGCCCCGCTCGTACCACGGCGACGACGGCAGGCCCGCGTAGGACACCGAGGTGACTTCCGAACGGGTGGTGAGGAATCCGGCCACGGCCTGCGCGTTCTGCACGTGCCGCTCGATCCGCAGGCTCAGCGTCTCCAGGCCCTGGCTGATCAGGAACGCGTTGAACGGCGAGACCGCCGAGCCGAGGTCGCGCAGCAGTTGCACGCGCGCCTTCAACGCGTAGGCGGGCGCGCCGAGTTCGGCGTACACGACACCGTGGTAGCTCGGGTCGGGTTCGGTGAAGCCGGGGAAGCGGCCGCCGGTCCAGTCGAACTTGCCGCCGTCCACGATCACGCCCGCGATGGCCGCGCCGTGTCCGCCGAGGTACTTGGTGGCCGAGTGCACGACGATGTCGGCGCCGTGGGCCAGCGGCTGGATCAGGTACGGCGTGGCGACGGTGTTGTCCACGATCAACGGCACACCGTTGTCGTGGGCGACGCCCGCGATCCCCGGGATGTCGAGGATGTGGTTCTGCGGGTTGGAGATCGTCTCGCCGTACAGCGCCTTGGTGTTCGGGCGGATGGCGGCTTTCCACTGCTCGAGGTCGTCGGGGTCGTCGACGAACGAGACCTCGATGCCGAGCTTGGGCAGCGAGTAGTGGAAGAGGTTGTAGGTGCCGCCGTAGAGCCGGGGGCTGGACACGATGTGGTCGCCCGCTCCGGCGATGTTGAGGATCGCGAAGGTCTCCGCGGCCTGCCCGGAGGCCAGCAGCAGAGCGGCCACGCCGCCTTCCAGGGCGGCGATGCGCTGCTCCACCGCGTCCTGGGTCGGGTTCATGATCCGGGTGTAGATGTTGCCGGGCTCGGCCAGGCCGAACAGCGCGGCCGCGTGCGCGGTGTCGCGGAAGGTGTAGGAGGTGGTCTGGTAGATCGGCAGGGCACGGGCGTTGGTCGTGCCGTCCGGAATCTGTCCGACGTGGATCTGCTTCGTCTCGAAGCTCCAGTTCTGGGACAGGTCGGGTTCGGTCATCGGGAAGGTCCTCCTTCTGGTGAGTGATCGAGCTGGTTGGGATGGCGGCTAATCGGTGATCAGCCTGGTGTCGACCGGAGTGCGCCCGGTCGTGAGGTCCAGTACGGGGCAGTGCGCGTCGACGGCCTGCTGGAGTTCGGCATAGCGCTGCTCGGTCTCCGGCCCGCTGAGGCGGACGGTCACCCGCACCGCCTGGAAGCCGGGGCGAACGTTTTCATCCAAGCCGAAGAACCCGCGCACGTCGAGATCGCCTTCGGCGCTCACCGCCAGTTCATCGATCGTGATGCCGAGGCGCTGGGCCCAGAACCGATAGGTCACCACCTGACAGGCGATGAGCGACGCGAGGTACACCTCGACCGGATTGGGCGCGGTGTCCGCGCCGCCGAGCGCGGGCGGTTCGTCCACGCGCACGGTGTGTCGGCCGAGGCTGATCGCGCTGCCCACCGTCCCCTCCGGAATCCCGGAGGCACGGAACACCACCAGCGCGTTCGCCGGGTCGTCGGCGACCGCCTTCGCCGTCGCGTCGGCGATGTCGTTGAGCGGGGTGCCCACATCAGTTGTCATGTCCACTGACGCTAGAAACCGCAGGCGGCGACGGCGATAGTTACATTCGGACTGAGTGCAAGGATGGTGCGCGGTGCTGCGTCAGTCCGCGGGTTCGCTCTCCGATTCCCGCGGTGGCGCGGTGGCCGCGTCGATCTGCTCGCCGAGGTAACGCAGGACCACCGCGGCGATCGCGACGACCGGCACGGCCAGGAACGCGCCGACGATCCCGTAGAGCGAGCCGCCCGCGGTGACCGCCAGCAGCACGATGACCGCGTGCAACTGCATGCTGCGGCTCTGCAACACCGGTTGCAGCACGTTGCCCTCCAGTTGCTGCACGGCCACGACGATGCCGAGCACGATCAGCGCGGTGACGAAGCCGTTGCCCACCAGCGCGACCAGCACCGCGAGGGCGCCCGCGACGAACGCGCCGACCATCGGCACGAATCCGCCGAGGAAGGTGATCACCGCGAGCACCAGCGCCAGCGGCACCCCGAGGATGACGAGACCGGCGCCGATGAGCACTGCGTCGACCAGACTGACCAGCGCCTGGGTCCGGATGAACCCGCCGAGCACGACCCAGATCCGGCGGAGCACCTCCTCCAGGTGCCTGCCGCCGCGGCTGCCCGAGACGCTGTGCAGCCAGGGCAGGAAACGCGGCCCGTCCTTGACGAAGAAGAAGCTCAGTACCAGCACGAGGAACAGGGTGATCAGCGCCGACGTCGCGGTGGTCACGCCGCTGAATACGCCGGTGGCGATCTGCGCGGAACTCGACTGCAACCGTGACACGATGGCGTCGACCGCGGAATTCAACTGCTCTTCGCGGATTCGCAACGGCGGCCCCTGCAACCAGTCGCGCACCTGGTTGACGCCCGCGCTCGCCTTGTCGGCCAGTTCCGGGACCTGGTCGACCACCGAGGGCACGATCAGCGCGATGACACCGGCCAGCACACCGAGGAAACCGAGCACCGCGAGCGAGGCCGCCGCGGCGGGCGGCAGGCCGCGGGCGGTGAGCCAGCGCACCGGCGGCCACAGCACGGTGGCGATCACGATCGCCAACGCCACCGGCAGGATCACCACCCACAGCCGGGCGACCAGAAAGCCGAGCACCCACGCGCCCGCCGCGATCGCGACGATGCACAGCGCCCACTTGGCCAGCCACAGCAGGCCCGCACCGATGACATCACCGCGATCACGCGATGCGAGTTCGTCCGGTTTGTCGCTTTTGCTGCGTTCGCTCACCGGCCCAGTCTGGCACGCGCCACGAGATCGAGCGGGACTCGTGATCCGGCGACGCGGTCGATTCCGGGTCCTGTGCGCACTGGAGTCGCTGTTTGGCCCCCGCATCCCCGGTCATCACCTGAGCAGGTCATCGGAAGGGTGGTTGCCGTGCGGTGTGTGGTGTTCGGTGCGACCGGCTACATCGGCGGACGACTGGTGCCGGAGTTGCTGCGCGCGGGTCACTCGGTTCGCGTGCTGGCACGCACACCCGGCAAGCTCGCCGAGGCGCCCTGGCGCGATCGCGTCGAGGTGGTGGCGGGCGACGTGACCTCGGCCGCCGACGTGCGCGACGCGCTGGCGGGGCAGGAGGTGCTGTACTACCTGGTCCATTCGCTGACCCGCGCCGACTTCGACACGGTGGACCGGGAGGCCGCCACGCTGGTCGCGGCCGAGGCGGCGCACGCGGGTCTGACCAGGATCGTCTACTTGGGCGGCATCGTCCCGAGCGCGCAGCGGCTGTCGCGGCACCTGGCCTCTCGCACCGAGGTCGGCGAGATCCTGCAGGCGGGCGCGGTACCCGCCCTGGTGCTGCGGGCCGCGGTGATCATCGGTTCCGGCTCGGCCAGTTTCGAAATGCTGCGCTATCTGACCGAGCGTCTGCCGCTGATGGTCACCCCGCGCTGGGTGCGCAACCGGATCCAGCCGATCGCGGTGCGTGACGTGCTGTATTACCTGACGCAGGCGGCGACGTTGCCCGAAGGCGCGGGCGGCGCGTTCGACATCGGCGGCCCGGACGTGCTGACCTACATGCAGATGATGCGCGCCTACGCCGAAGTGGCCCAGCTGCCGCGACGGCTGATCGTGCCCGTGCCGGTGCTGACGCCGTGGTTGTCGGCGCAGTGGGTGAATCTGGTGACCCCGGTGCCGCGCGCGATCGCCGTTCCGCTCATGGAGTCGCTGATCAACGACGTGGTCTGCCGCGACCACGCGATCGCGGGCCTCATCCCGGACCCACCGGACGGACCGACCGGTTACCGCAGAGCAGTGGCGTTGGCGCTGCAGAAGATTCGCGATCTGGACGTACCGACCAGGTGGTCGGACGCCCATCCGCCGGGCGCGCCGTCGGACCCGCTGCCCACCGACCCGGCGTGGTCGGGCGGGTCGCTGTACCGGGACGTGCGCGAACGCCACACCGATGCCGACCCCGCCACGCTGTGGCGGGTGATCGAGGCTATCGGGGGCGAGCACGGCTGGTATTCCTTCCCGCTGGCCTGGTCGCTGCGCGGTTGGATCGACCGGCTCGCCGGCGGCGTCGGTCTCGGCCGTGGACGCCGCGATCCACACCGGCTGCACGAAGGGGAGGCGCTGGATTGGTGGCGGGTGGAGCGGATCGAGCGACCTCGGACGCTGCGCCTGCGCGCCGAGATGCGGGTCCCGGGACGGGCGTGGCTCGAGCTCGCGGTCGAGCCGGACGGTCCGGGCGCCACCTACCGCCAGTGCGCGGTGTTCGAACCGCACGGGCTGGCCGGGCATCTGTACTGGAAATCCATCGCGCCGTTCCACGCGGTCATCTTCGGCGGGATGGCGCGCAATATCACCGGCGCCGCGGAATCTTCCCGCGCCCGGTGACGCGGTCCGTCCACCCGAGTCCCGGCTATCCGGTGGCGGGGGTCGCCACCGCCGCGGCGATCAGCGGCCACGAGTTGTGCAGGTCCTCTTGCCAGTAGCCCCAGGAGTGTGTGCCTGAGGTGCGGAAGTCGAACGTCGCGGGGATGTTCAATGCGCGCAATCGATCGCTCAGGTCGTGGGCGCACTGGTGGAAGATGCGGTGCCGGGCGCGGCGCCCGCGGCCGATCGGCCGCCGATGGCCACGCTGACCGGCATCGGTAACCGCTGACGGCGATGGCGAATTCGGCGGCGGGTGCACCGGTATCGCCGCGGCGAACACCCCGCATCCGGCCCGGGCCGGCCTTACCCTGATCCCGGTGGCGATTGCGGAGTGACGACGGCTGGGAGTCTCGATGGGCGCGGCATTGGTCAAAGGTCAGAACGGTGTGCTGGACCTGGATCACGTACTGGTGTCGGTGCGCACCGAGGCGGCGGTCGATGTGTCGGCGCTCCTGGTGACCGAAGCGGGGCGCGTGCGATCCGACGCGGATTTCGTGTTCTTCAACCAGCCCAGCGCGCCCGGTGTCTCGCTGGCGGCGGGAACGCCCGGAGTGCTGTCGGTTTCGCTGGGTGATCTGCCCGCGGACATCGCCCAGTTGCGTGCGGTGCTCACCCTCGACGATCCGGCGCAGACCTTCGGCCGGTTCGCGCCGCCGGTCGCCACGGTCGCCGACGCCGCGGGAAACGTCCTGTACGAGTACCGCATCGAAGGGTTGAGCAGCGAATCCGTGGTGATCGCGCTCGAGTTGTACCGCCGCCAGGGGGCGTGGAAGGTGCGTGCGGTCGGGCAAGGCTATGCGGGTGGGTTCGCCGCGCTGGTCACCGATCACGGGGTGAGTGTGGACGAGGAACCCGCCGGGGCGAACGTTCCTTCTCCGGATCGGGCCGTGCCGGATCTCGTCCCGGCGGCGGACGTGTTCACCGTTCCCGGCGAGGCGAAGCTGTCCTTCGAAAAGCGCGCGAAACTGGACCTGCGCAAGCGTGAGGTCGCGAAGGTCCTCATCGACAAGGACGCTTTCGGCATCCGTGCCCGCGTCGTGCTGGTCATCGACAAGACCGGCAGCATGCAACGGCAGTACCGCGATCAGGTGGTGCACCGCGTCGTGCAGCGGATGATTCCGGTGGCCACCCAGCTCGACGACGACGGCACCCTGGAGGCGTACCTGTACGCCCTCTCGTTCGCCAAGCTGCCCGACATCACCGTCGAGCACGGTGACGAGTGGGCCCGGACCTATCTGCATCTCGGCGGAACCCACGGCGACATCGATTACGACCGGCTCGGCGGCCGCAACGACGAACTACCGGTCATGCGCCACATCATCGACTCGTTGCGCCCGCGTGGCCGCCCCACGCTCGTGTTGTTCTTCACCGACGGCGGCTTCGCCAAGAAGCGCGAGATCACGGCGCTCATGCGCGAAGCCGCTCGGTTGCCTGCCTTCTGGCAGTTCGTCGGGCTCGGCCTGGCCAACTACGGTCTGCTGCGCGCTCTGGACGAATTGTCTGACCGGGCGGTCGACAACGCGGGCTTCTTCGCCCTCGACGACATCGATCAGGTCGACGACGCGCAGCTCTACGCCCGTTTGCTCGGGGAGTTCCCGGACTGGCTGCGCGCAGCGCGAAACGCGGGCATTCTGCGCTGACAGCGCAAACCTGCACTGCGCACCGCGCATCGCCCGCTTGTCATAGCGAAAAGCTATGGCGGTTCGCGATTCGGTCCGCGGGGGCTCAGCCGATGACGGCGTTCATGATGGTGCCCGCGCTGGTGGCCACCACCCCCCCGATCATGGCTCCGGCCACCATCTTCGGTGACTCGAGCCCGCCGCCGGTCCACTTCTCCCAGGCGAAGCGGCCACCGGCGTAGATGATGCCGCAGATGCCCGACAGGAGCACGAACCACGTCAGGTAGCGGACCAGTTGGAGGAACTTGTCGGAGATCGGCGGTGCCTCGGGGCTGGGATTGCCGATCTGCGCCAGGGTGTCGTAAGCGGCGGCCAGGATCATCGTCGTTCGCTCATTCTGGATTCGGGACAGGGGCAAGTGATTCGCTGAGAAGATCGTATCCGTTCGGTCGCCGCGATGCAGTCAGGTCCATGTAGCGCAGGGAAGTTCGTGTTTCTCCGGCCCGCGCCCGGGTAGCCGAACTCCTGAGCCTGCTGCCCGTTGCGCCGCTGGGCGCGAAGGTTCCGCGCAGTGCGCCCACCGCGGCGGCGTGTGGGCCCGTATCCTGGTTCGTGGCCGAATTCATCGGTGGTCGAACGGCTTTCGCAAAACAGCTGGTCGGCGGCAGGGTTGTATTCGAGCGTAGAGGGAGTAGACGGTGAGCATCATTCTGGCGTCGGTCGGCGATTCGTTCACGACGTTGGCGCAGATCGGCAATCCGACCCCGGAGGCACCGCCCCTGGCGGACAAGCTCTTACAGTTCGTCCGGTACCTGACCTGGTTCGCGCTCGCGTCGGGCATCGTCAGCATCATCTACGCGGGCGGCAGATTCGCCTGGGAGAAGTGGAGCGGCGGCGGATTGCAGTCGCCGAAGATGATCGCGGGCGCGATGATCGGCGGGGTGGTGGCCACCAGTGCGGGCACCATCATGAACACCGTCCTGGAGTTCTGAGCGCGGGCGGCGCGCGGCGTTCCTTCCCCCGTGTTCTCGCGGCGAACCTCCGCGAACGCCCTCGAACTGCGATTTCCGTCGCGGAGTGCGGTCGCGCTCCGGTGCGGGAATCGCGGTGCCGATAGGATCGGAGGCGGAGCGGATCATGGACGAGAGGACCGAAGGCAAGCTCACGATGTCGCGGCGCACGGCGCTCGGCATCGCGGTGTCGTCGGTGGCCGCGTTCGGATCGGCGGCATGCGGCGGATTCGGCCAGGATTCCGGGCCGCATCCCGTCCCGGGTGACGCCGCCACGATCGCCAAAGACGCCTACATATTCGGCTACCCTCTGGTGCTGCTGGACGTGACCCGGGTGGCTGCGGAGATGGTCACACCCATCAACCGTTTTCATCACGCCGCCTCGCTGCCCACCCCGGCGCAGCGAGACGTGGTCCGGCTCGACCGGGATACGCTGCGTTCTACCGCGTGGCTCGATGTGGCGAGCGAGCCGATGGTGCTGAGCGTCCCCGCGACGGGCGAGGGCCGGTTTTGGCTGGGCAGGGTGACGGACGCCTGGACGAACAATGTGCACAACCCCAGCAGCCGTCGGCCGGCGACCGAGTCGGCCGGGCCGCCGTATACCTATGCGGTGACCGGTCCCAGCTGGTCGGGTGCGCTGCCGAAAGGTCTCACGCCGTTGCCGATGCCGACGCCGACGGTGTGGCTGGTCATCCGGATCCAGGTCGACGGCGAGAACGATGTCCCGGCGGTGCGCGCCGCGCAAGAGGAATTGCGATTGGTGCCGTTGAGCGCCTGGACGGCGGGCGCCGAGCCGCCTGCGCCCACCGGGACCGGGGAAGCGAGCGTGCAGCCGCCACCCGAGTGGGTCGCCGGGATGGACCCGCGGGTGTTCTTCGACCGGATGTGCGCGTTGCTGTCGACCAACCCGACCGCGCCCGAGGACGCGCCCGCCATGCGGCGGTTCGAGAAGATCGGGATCCGGCCGGGTGGCACAGTCCAGGGCATCTCGGATACCGAGCTCACGGCGGCGGTGGAGACCGCACGGCAGCAGATCCCGGTGTCTCTGGGTGCGCGGACGGTCAACGAGAACGGCTGGCTGGTCGATCCCGACGTCGGCAGGTTCGGCACCAACTATCTGCTGCGCGCCGCCATCGCCCATGTGGCGCTCGGCGCCGGCCTGATGACCGAGAACGCCTACTATCCGACGCTGTTCGCGTCGACGGACGCCGGAGGTGGTACGGGCCGATTCCGGCTGCATTTCCCGCCCGGCCAGTTGCCGCCCGTGAACGAGTTCTGGTCGCTGACCGCCTATGCCGCCGACAACTACCTGGTGCCCAATCCGGCCGGCATCTACTCGGTCGGCCATCCGGATCCGGTGGCGGTCAATCCCGATGGGTCCGCCGACATCGCGTTGCAGTATGCCGACCCGAGGGCGGGCGTCGCGGCCGGGAACTGGCTGCCCATTCCCGAATCCGGACAATTCTCGCTGACCTTGCGCCTGTACGCGCCGAAGGCGGAGGCCATCCAGGGGCGCTGGCGTCCCCCGCCGCTGTCGCCGGTGCTCTGACTCGATTCGCGCGAAGTCCCGCAGCCGCTCGGGGCGATCGGAGGACAGATACCGCTGGACAGCTACTTTTCCGCAAGCAGGCGGATATGCTCCGGGAGGGTTCTGGCGCGGCGACAAAAGTAAACGGGTTTTACTAAACGGTGTTCACGAAGCCTGGTTCTGTGGTTGCATCTACCTTGACCGTGTTCGTCAGGTCTGCGCCCAGACCGCCGTAGGAGTTAGCCGTGACCGTGACCACGCCCTCGATCCCGACGGGGTTCGACTTCACCGACCCCGATCTGCTCGCCACCCGCCTGCCCATCGAGGAGTTCGCCGAACTGCGCCGCACCGCCCCGGTGTGGTGGTGCGCCCAGTCCGATCGGGCCAGCGGTTTCGACGACGGCGGCTACTGGGTCGTCTCCAAGCTCGCGCACATCAAGGAGATCTCGAAGAATCCCGAGGTGTTCTCCTCGCACGAGAACACCGCGATCATCCGGTTCAACGAGGAGACCACGCGCGAGCAGATCGACATGCTCGGCGACATGCTGCTGCTCAACCAAGACCCGCCCAAGCACACCAAGACCCGCCGCATCATCTCCAAGGGCTTCACCCCGCGGGCAGTCGAGAGCCTGCGCGCCGCGCTGACCGAACGCGCCGAGCGGATCGCGCACGAGGCCAGAAAATCCGGCAGCGGCGACTTCGTCGAACAGGTCGCGTGTGAACTGCCGTTGCAGGCCATCGCCGAGCTGATCGGCATCCCGCAGGAGGACCGCAAGAAGATCTTCGACTGGTCCAACCAGATGATCTCCTACGACGATCCCGAGTTCGAGGGCGATCACCACGCCGCCACCGCCGAGGTGATGGGCTACGCCTGGAACATGGCCGAACAGCGGCGCGCCTGCCCGGCCGGGGACATCGTCACCCAGCTGGTGAACGCCGATATCGACGGCGAGCACCTCGGCTCGGACGAGTTCGCGTTCTTCGTCATCCTGCTGTCGGTGGCGGGCAACGAGACCACGCGCAACTCGATCACCCACGGAATGAAAGCGTTCGTGGACCATCCCGAGCAGTGGGAGATCTACCGGCAGCAGCGTCCGCGCACCGCGCCCGACGAGATCGTCCGGTGGGCCACCCCGGTCACGGCATTCCAGCGCACCGCCACCCAGGACACCGTGCTCGGGGGCCAGGAGATCAAGAAGGGCCAACGGCTCGGATTGTTCTACAGCTCGGCCAATTTCGACGAGGAAGCGTTCGCGGATCCGTTCACCTTCGACGTGCTGCGCGATCCCAACCCGCACGTGGGCTTCGGCGGCACCGGCACGCACTACTGCGTCGGGGCGAACCTGGCCCGGTTGCAGATCGATCTGATGTTCAACGCCATCGCCGACGTGATGCCCAACCTGCGCCAGGTGTCCGAGCCGGTGCGGCTGCGGTCGGGCTGGCTGAACGGGATCAAGCGCTGGGACGTCGCATACGCTTGAATCGATCAGTGCAACAGTCCAGACCACGGGGCCGCGCGCCGGTGGTGACCGACACCGACATCCGGCGGGTGGCCAGCGCGCTGCTGGTCGAACGCGGGCCCGATGCGGTCACCCTGCGCGCCATCGCGCGCGAACTCGGAGTCACCGCGCCCGCGCTGTACCGGTACTACGACTCGCTGGAAGACCTGCTCGAGCGGCTGCGGCTGGACTTCTGCGCCGACCTGGCCGGGGAACTGACCGCCGAGATCGCCATGCTGCCCGACGACGGCGCCGCGCAGTTCTTCGCCATCTGCCGTGGCTTCCGGCGCTGGGCGCTGACGCACACCAGGGAGTTCACCCTGGTGTTCGCCTCGCCCGGCGCGGGCCAGGCCCGCGCGCTGCGCCGCTTCGACGAGCCCTTCGGCCGGGTTTTCCTGGCCGCGGCGGGCAGGCTGCTGGCGAACTACGACATCGTCACGCCATCGACGGACGTCATCCCGCCGGAGTTGCGTGAGGATCTGGTGCACTTCCAGACCGAACTGCTGGCGGCGCTGTCGGAGTCGGGCCAGAAGTTCCCCGCCGAGAAACTGGATCTGGGTGTGACGTACCTGATGATCCAGATCTGGGCGCGGCTCTACGGCCACGTCACGCTCGAGGTGTTCGGGAACTACCCGATACCGCTGGACAACCCGGAGATCCTGTTCGACGCGATGCTCGCCGATCTGGGCCGCACCGCGGGCCTGCTCGGCGAGTGAGCCGGATTCAGATGCGGGCGCCTTTGGCTCGGTTGCAGGCGCGGCACAGGATCTGGAGGTTGGCGGCGCTGGTCGCGCCGCCGCGGCTGAGCGGGATGATGTGGTCGAACTCCAGGTAGTGCCCGTCGCCGCATTCGACGCAGCGGCCACCGTCGCGCTGCCACACCTCCGCTTTCACCTCTTGCGGGATGCTGCGGGTGTCGCGCTGGCCTGGCGTGAGAACGAGACGTTTGGCCACGCGCAGCGCGCCTTCCAGCGCGGCCGAGACGTAATCCGGATCGTCGACGGCGAAGGTCGCGCCGCCGCGCGCGGACGTGGCCGCGAGTACCACCGTTCCCTGTTCCGTGTGCACGGAAACCACTCGTGACCACGGCATCTCGATGCCGGTGTCGGCGCCGACGAAACGCAGCTTCTTGTTGCTGCCGATCAGCCTGCCCTCGGTGAACTTCGGGCCGCGTGCGAGCTGACGTACGTGCGTCGCGGGCAGATCGAGGTGCACCGTCTCCTCTGGGTCCAGGTGCAGGCCGGGTGTGCGGACGATCGGCAGATCGCCCGTACGCAGCCGGTAGAGGGTGTGCCCGCGATGCATTCGCCTGCGCAGATCCTCGATCAGCGGTCCGCCGAGCGCGAGTTCGGTGACCGCCTGCTCGAACAACTCCAGTTCCGCGTGCCGGACTTCACCGTCGGCGAAGGCGAAGGTGACCAGCCGCTCCACGTAGCTGAGCCCCGCGTCGCGCAGGACCACGCGGCCCGCTTCGGCGTCGATGCGCTGGTAACGCAATGATGCCCACAGGTCCGCCCACTCGGGGCCGCGTGGCCCGTGGCCGGTGAGCACCCGCCACGCCCGCGTGTGCCAGTGGACGAGGTACTCCTCGATCTCCTGGGCGCATCTCTGGCACGGCGCGAACCCACCGAAGAACTTGCGGCGCAGCGCGTTTCCACAGCGTGCGCAGTGGCGGTCGCCGGGCGGGGGTCGGAGATACCGGTCCTCGGTCCATATGGTGCCGTCCCACCAGCGCATGGTCTGCGGGTGGTCCGGATCCGGGTGCCAGTCCGCGAGTTCGGGGTGCGGGGGCGGCGGAGCGGGCGGTGCGGTGTCGCGGCTGTGCCGGTGGAGGTCGACCGTGCGGTGGGTGTGTGGGTGCGGTAGGGGAGACGTATCGCCACGGTCGAGCACTTCGGTGCGTGGCCGGGCGGGGGTGTCTACGCCCGGGCGTACTTCGGTGCCTTCGAGCCGCCCGGGCGAGTCGTCGGTGCGGATGGGTTCGCGTTGGACCGGCGCGTTTTCGGCGAGGTCCGTTCCGATTTCGGCGGGAGTGTCCCCGCTTCGCGCGGAGTGGCCGGAGGGCAACGATCCGTGGGGGAAGCGTCGTGCCGAGGTCGGGTCGTGCCGAGCGGACCGTTCGGTGGCGGGTTCCGCTCCGGCCGGAGAAAGTCGTTCTTGCGCGGACGAATTCGCCGCCGGGCGTCGCACTCGGAACGGGTTGGTGGGATGCGTGGTGCGGGCGGGCGCCGAGGGATCGTTGACCTGGACGCCGAACTCGGTGACCAACCCGGCCAGTCCGCTGGACCAGCCCTGGCCGATCGCGCGGAACCGCCACTGCCCGTCGCGGCGGTAGAACTCGCCGAACATCAGCGCCGGCACCTCCTCCGCGTCGTCGATCTCGAACGTCACGACCGCCCCGTCTACCGAGTGCACGGCGACGGTGAGCCCGTGGATGTCGCCGAAGGTGCCGTCCTCCAGCGAGCCGGAGACGACGATGCGGTCGATGTCGGCTTCCGTGCGCGGCAGCGAGACGCTCAGCCGCGCGGTGCCCGGCGCGGGCTGCTGATCGAGGGTGACCGCCTGCGAAACGTGCCGTGGCGCGTTGTAGAACACCAGGTCGCGATCCGAGCGCACCGCGCCCGACGCGTCCAGCAGCAGTGCGTGCGCGTCCACCGTGTGCTCCGATCGCCATGAAACGACCACGGCTAGAAGGGATGTCGGTACCGCTGCGTTCGCGCCCTTGCTGAGTTTCATGGTGCTCGAACTATGCCATGACCCTCCGACACGCCGAACGCGCGAGGGCCGGTCCTTCGGCGGGGCGTGCGGCACAGTGTTCCCCATGACGAACCCGAAACGCCCGGGTCGTAGGCCGCCGACCCCGAAACTGCCCGGTGGGCGTGTGCCCGGCCCCGCCGACGTGCTGGCCGCCGCCCAGGCGGCGGTCGAGGCGGCGCAGACGGCCGCGGGCCAGGCGCTGGAAGCCGCTCAGCTGACCGCGACATCGGCGTTCGACACGGCGGTGCGGCTGCCGCCCGCGTCCGCTCAGCTGGCCGCGCAACTGCCCGGCCTGATCGAGAGCCTGTCGACCGCCATCGAGCGGCTCAACTCCACCATCGATCGGCTCGACCGCACGTTGGCCCTGGCCGATCCGGCCTTCGCCGCCTACGACCGCCTGCTGCCCCGGCTGGAGGCGATGATCTCGCTCGGGGAGGATGTGCTCGGGCGGTTGGCGAAGCTGCCCGGCTTCGCCTTGCTCGCCAAGCTGACCGGCTTGAGCGCGTCGGAACCGCCCGCCGAGGAGCCGCCCCGGCGAAAGTCCGGCAAGCGGCGCAAATAGTCGAGGTCGGACGCTCAGCGGTGCGCGTGGTCGGCGGCCGCGCGTAACGTGGCGGCCGCCTTGAGCAGAACCTCGTCATACTCCTCGGCGGGATCGGAGTCGAGCACGATGGCCCCGCCCGCGCCGATCCGCCAGCGCCCGCCGTAGCGGACGGCGGTGCGGATCACGATGTTCAGGTCCGCGGTGCCGCCGAGACCGAGGAAACCGATGGTGCCCGAATAGATCCCGCGCGCTTCGGTTTCCAGCGCATCGATGATCTCCATGGTGCGCAGCTTCGGCGCACCGGTCATCGAGCCCCCGGGAAAACAGGCTCGCAGGCAATCGACCACGCCGACCTCCGGCCGCAGCCTGCCACGCACCGTCGACACCAATTGGTGCACGGTCGCGTACTGCTCGGTGGCCATCAGTTTCGGGACGTACACACTGCCGATCTCGCAGACCCGGCCCAGATCGTTGCGCAGCAGATCGACGATCATGAGGTTTTCCGCCCTGGTCTTCGGGCTGTCGGCCAGCTCGCGGCGCAGGCGCTCGTCCTGCTCCGGCGTCGCGCCGCGCGGTGCGGTCCCCTTGATCGGCTTGCTCTCCACGATGCGGCGGCGGTCGACCTTGAGGAAGCGCTCCGGGGACGAGCAGGCGATGTCGAGATCGTCGAAGCGCAGGTAGGCGGCATACGGGGCGGGGTTGCACCGGCGCAGGGTGCGGTAGAAGTCGAGGCCGTCGGCCGCGGTGGCGGGGATCGTGGCGCTGTCGGTCAGATTGATCTCGTAGGACTCCCCGGCATACAGCCGCTGCCGGCAGACCGCGATGTCGGCGAGATAGCGCTCCCGGCCGCGGGTGAGCAGTGGCGCGACGGCGTCACGGTCCGGCGGCAATTCGAGTGGCGGTGGATTGGTCCAGGTCGGAAGGGTGTCGAGGGTTTCGCGGGTGTCGCGCAGCCAGTCGGCGGCGGACCGGGCGCTCTCCACGTCGTCGCTCAGCGCGAGCAGATGGGTCCGCCCGCCGACGTGGTCGACCACCACCATCCGGTCGGCGAATATCCACTGCGCGTCCGGGGTCGCCGCGCGATGCGCCGCATTGCCGCCGCAGTCGGCTTTGACCTCGTAGCCGAGATAGCCGACGTAGCCGCCGGCGAAATCGAAGGGGAGATCGGGCAGTTCGAGCCTGCGTGCGCGCAGCTCGGCGGCCAGGAACTCGAGGATGCCGCCGGGTGCGGTGCGCCGGTGCCCGTCGGACGACTCCACGGTCACCTCGCCGTCGCCCACCCGGTAGCGCAGTACCTCGGCCAGCGGACCGCTCGCGTCGCCCAGGAAGGAGAACCGGTCGGCCCCCGGTTCGACGTGCTCGCTGTCCAGCCAGAACGCGGTGGGAGAGTTGGCGTACAACTGCACGAACGCGCTCTCGGTATCGATCGGCCGTTCGAGGACGGCCCGCTGGAGCCGGAAGGTCCGCGGCACCGTGCCATCGGAACCCGTGCGCCCGGCGGGACGCTCGAGTTCGGCTGCCGCGGCGGGGAACTGCTCCGGTGCGAGCGGCATCGGAGAGGCCGCGGTGCGCGTGACGGAAAGCGGAAAGCCGGCGGCGACCGGCTCGGCGACGAACTCACCCCCTGCGTCGATCGATGGGCTCGCCGCCGGGACGGCGCGCCTGCTCCGGTGCGCCGTGGTGAGTCTCGCGAAGTTGCGCAGCAGGGCCGCGCCGAACTCACTGGCGATCGATTCCGGATGGAACTGCACGCCCCATTGCGGTCGCGTGCGGTGCCGCACACCCATCACGACGCCGTCGCCGGACAGCGCGGTGACCTCCAGATCGTCCGGCAGTGGCCGTAGCGCGCACAGCGAGTGGTAGCGCACGGCGGTGAAGCCCTGCGGAACGCCCGCGAACAGGTCCTGGCCGTCGTGCTCGATGCGATCGAGATATCCGTGCCGGGCCGCGGGCGCCTCGGCGACCACGCCGCCTGCCGCGACCACGATTCCCTGATGGCCCAGGCACACACCGAGCAGCGGCAGGTCGCTTTCGCGAATCACCGCCGTGGAGATCCCTACATCGCGGGCCACGTCCGGTCGCCCCGGCCCGGGCGAGACGACGACGTTGTCGTAGCGTCCCAGATCGAGTTCGGCGACCGTGCGCGCCTCGTCGTTGCGCACGACTGTCGGCTCGACGCCGTTCACCTCGCTGATCAGCTGGTACAGGTTGTAGGTGAACGAGTCGTAGTTGTCGATCAACAGCGTGCGCATGGTGCTCGAAACCCTACGCCGCGCCGGTGGGAGTCAACTGTTGTCATCTGCCTTCAGTTCGGGTCGGCAGGTGGTGCACAATGTGGGGCATGTCTGTTGCGCAACCGGTCGATGTGGATCCCGCGGTCGTCGACTTCGCCGTCGTCGGAAAGTGGATGGATGAGCAGGGTCTGTCCGGGGGTGAGTTCGAGGACGTGACCGCGCTGGGCGGCGGAACACAGAACATCATGCTCCGCTTCACCCGCGGCGGCCGGACCTACGTGCTGCGTCGCGGCCCGAAACATCTGCGCCCGAAGAGCAACGACGTGATCCGGCGTGAGGCCAGGCTGCTCGGCGCGCTCGGCGGCACCGAGGTCCGCGCGCCCAGGGTGATCGCGGCCTGCGCCGACGAGTCGGTGCTCGGCGCGGTCTTCTACCTGATGGAGCCGATCCGCGGTTTCAACCCGCAGAACGAACTGCCCGAACTGCATGCGGGCGATCCGGAGATCCGCAGGCGGATGGGCCTGTCCGCGGTCGAGGCCATCGCGCGCCTCGGCGCGTTGGACTACCAGGCGCTCGGCTTGTCCGACTACGGCAAGCCGGAGGGTTTCCTGGAACGTCAGGTGCCGCGCTGGCTGGGTGAGCTCGAGTCCTATTCGGTCAACGAGGGCTACCCCGGCCCGGAGATCCCCGGTGTGGCGGCGGTGGGCGAGTGGCTCGATCGCAATCGCCCCGCCCAGTGGACCCCTGGCATCCTGCACGGCGACTGCCATCTGGCGAACATGATGTTCTCCTTCGACGGCCCGCAGGTCGCGGCGATGGTCGACTGGGAGATGTCCACCATCGGCGACCCGCTGCTGGACCTCGGCTGGCAGATCGCCACCCGCCCGGAGCCGGGCACCACGGGAGCGGCGCTGGTGGGCAAGCTCGGCGCGGTCGGCGGGCTGCCGACGGCCGAGGAGATGATCGCGCACTACGGGCGGTTCTCCGACCGCGACCTGAGCGCCATGTCCTGGTACACCGTGCTGGCCTGCTTCAAACTCGGCATCGTCCTGGAGGGCACGCATGCCCGCGCGTTCGCCGGTAAGGCCCCCAAGCAGGTCGGCGACTTCCTGCACGCGATCACGCTGGAACTCTTCGAGCGGGCGCACCGGCTGATGGAGTGAACTGTCGGGATGTGCTCGATAGTTGACCGGATATCGGTGGAAGGCGCGATCCGGCCGCGCCTAGGTTGAGCGCATGCCGATCGTTCCCGATGTCAAGGACTGGACCTGGGTGCTCGAGCGCCCTTGTTCGCAATGCGGTTTCGACGCCGTCGCGACCAGCTACGAAGCCGTATCGACGCTGACCAGGGACACCGCGGTCCGCTTCGCCGCGGTGCTCGACCGTCCCGGCGTCCGCCTGCGGCCGGACGAATCGACCTGGTCCGCCCTGGAATACGGCGCACATGTGCGTGACGTCTGCCGTCTGTTCGACACTCGCCTCGGCCTGATGCTGGCCGGGGACCCCGAGGGCGAGCCGCCGCGCTTCCCGAACTGGGACCAGGACGCGACCGCGGTGGCCGATCGCTACAACGAGCAGGACCCGGCTCGGGTGGCCGCGGAGCTGGCCGAGGCCGCCGAACGGGTGGCGCGCTCCTTCGCATCGGTGCCGACCGAGCGCCGTGGTCTGCGCGGTGTGCGCGGCGACGGGGCGGAGTTCACGGTGGAGTCGTTCGCGCGGTACTTCGTGCACGATCTGGTGCACCACGTGCACGACGTCCAGGGCTGACGCGTCGCAGAACTGTAACGCGTTCGGCTATTGGGTCACGCTGTACCGACGATTTTTTCGAGCGGTACTAGAACGCGTTACATTTTTCTCGTACTGTGGGTGCAGTCACATATAAGCACGTGCATGCGAGAGGGTCGACAGGAATGAAGACGAAGGGCGCGATCCTGTGGGGGATCGACCAGCCGTGGTCGGTGGAGGAGATCGAGGTCGGTGACCCGGTCGCCGGCGAGGTGCAGATCCGGATGGAAACCGCGGGCATGTGCCACTCCGACCACCACATCGTGACCGGCGCGACCCCGATGCCGTCCTTCCCCGTCATGGGCGGGCACGAGGGCGCGGGCGTGATCACCAAGCTCGGCCCGAACTGCCCGGCCGATCTGCAGGTCGGCGACCACGTGATCCTGTCGTTCATCCCCGCCTGCGGCCGCTGTCCGGCTTGCGTGGCAGGACACATGGCGCTGTGCGACCTGGGCGCGGGTCTGCTGCTGGGGCAGGCGATCAGCGACGGCACCTACCGCATCCAGGCTCGCGGCGAGAACGTCATCCCGATGTGCCTGCTGGGCACCTTCGCGCCGTACATGACGGTGCACCACACCTCCGTGGTGAAGATCGATCCGAGCATCCCGTTCGAGGTGGCCTGCTTGGTCGGTTGCGGCGTCCCCACCGGTTTCGGCTCGTCCACTCACGTCGCCCAGGTCGCTCCGGGCGAGACCGTGGTGATCGCCGGCATCGGCGGCGTCGGCATGAGCGCCTTGCAGGGCGCGGTGCTGTCGGGCGCGTCGAAGGTGGTGGCGATCGACCCGAATCCGTGGAAGCGCGAGCAGGCGCAGAAGTTCGGCGCCACGCACACCTACGAGAGCATGGCCGCCGCGATCATGCCGCTGTTGGAGGCCACCGAGGGCCGGATGGCCGAGAAGGTCATCCTGACCATGGGCGAGATGCACGGCGAGTACATCGAAGAGGGCCTGATCCTCACCTCGAAGGCGGGCACCCTGGTGGTCACCTCGATGGGCCGGATGGACGAGAGCGACGTCAAGCTGAACAGCTTCCTGCTGTCGATGCTGCAGAAGACGGTGAAGGGCTGCATCTTCGGCGGCGGCAACGCCCGCCAGGACGCGCCGCGCCTGCTGTCGCTGTACAAGTCCGGCCAGCTCAACCTGGACGACATGGTCACCCGCAGCTACTCCCTGGAGGAGATCAACCAGGGCTACCAGGACATGCTGGACGGCAAGAACATCCGCGGGATCATCAAGTACACCGAAGCCGACTGGTAGAGCGCCGTGCCGCGGCTCGGCGAGCGCGGTGGCGATCCGTGCGATCAGCTCGTACGGCACCGCTTCGCCGAGCCGGCGATCGAGGCGCTCAGATCCGGCAGCGCAGCAGAGCTTCGCGCAGGTTGCGGCTGCGGACGTCGTCGAGGACGGCCAGACCCAGCCGGTTCATCGTGTACCCGAAACCGAGGCCCGTTGCGGGATCGGCGAATCCGAACGAGCCGCCCAGCCCCGTGGTGCCGTAGGCGCGTTTGTCGGAGCCGAAGCGGAAAGTACCGCGCGACTTGCGGAAGCCCAGGTGATAGCGGCTCTTGGTGTGCAGCACCAGATCCTCGGCGGGGACGTCGTCGGCGGTCTCGGCAGCGGCGAGCCGGTCCAGCACGGCGTCGTCGATCGGCAACGCGCCGGTGCGAGCGGCGGCCGCGCCGTAGACCTTCGCCAGCGCGCGTGCGTTGCCCACTCCGTTGGATCCCGGCAGTTCCACTTCGAGGAACTCGCGCCGGGTCGCCCGCGCGGGCGCTCCGCAGCGCGGATTGGTCAGCGCCGCGTAGGCCAGGCCGCGTTTGGCATAGATCTCCGCGCCGATGCGCAGCGGAAGATCGCGTTCGTAGCGCAACACGTCCAGCCCCTGGGTGGCCGACATCGTGGCGATGCGGTCCATGCTCTGCTCGGCGGGCAGGCCGATGAAGAAATCGACGCCGAGCGGTGCGGCGATGTCCTCGGCGAAGATTCGCCCGAGCGTGCGACGGCGCGGGTCCACCCGGCGCAACAGCTCGCCCTGGTACAGGCCGAGGGTGATGGCGTGATAGCCGTGCCTGGTGCCGGGCCGCCAAGCCGGTTTCTGTGCCGCCAGAACGGTCGCGAGCCCGTCCAGGTCGGCGATCTGAGGCAGTCGCACGACCTCGCTCAAGCCGGACAACCCCGCCTGGTGGTCGATCAGCTGACGCACGGTGACCGCGTCCTTGCCGTGGGCGGCGAACTCCGGCCAGTACTTCGCCACCGGCTGCTCGTAGTCGAGCAGGCCCCCCGCCGCAGCGGCGGCGACGGTGAACGCCGCCATGCCCTTGGTCGAGGAGAACACCGGCACGATCGTGTCCCGCTCCCACGGCAGCGTGCGCCTGCGATCGCGGTACCCGGCCCAAAGGTCCACCATGGGGCGCTCACCCGCGTAGACCGCGACGGCGGCGCCGATTTCGCCGTGACGCTCGAAATTGCGGCGGAAGGCGTCGGCGACCGGTCCGAAACCGGGGGCGACGTCGCCGTGAACAGTGGGCGTTTCACTCATGGTGAATCGATGGTAGCTACGCGGTTCTCGTAGGCTCGCAGGGTGCGTTCACTCGAGCAGATCCGGGAATGGCCGGTCCGCCACGCGGCGGCCGCGGTGGTCACCGCCGACGGCGGTGCCGCGAGCGAAGGCGACGTGCGGCGGGTGTTCCCGCTCGCGTCGGTGACCAAGCCCTTGGTGGCGTACGCGGTGCTGGTCGCGGTGGAGGAGGGCGCGGTCGAACTCGACCAGCCCGCGGGCCCGCCCGGCGCCACGGTGCGTCATCTGCTGGCGCACACGTCCGGCCTCGCGTTCGACACCACCGACGTCCAAGCCGCGCCGGGGACCCGGCGAATCTACTCCAGCGCGGGTTTCGAGGTGCTCGCCGAATTCGTCGCCGCCCAGACCGGGATCGCGTTCGACGAGTACCTGCGCGACGCCGTGTTCGAGCCGCTGGGCATGACCGCTTCGGTGCTCGCCGGTCCGGCCGGGCACGCGGCGCGGTCCACCGCGGCGGATCTGGCCCGCTTCGCTGCCGAATTGCTGGACCCTCAGCTGATCTCGGCGCAGACACACGCCGAGGCCACCTCGGTCCAGTTCCCCGGCATGAACGGCGTCCTGCCCGGCTACGGTTCGCAGCGCCCCAACGACTGGGGATTGGGCTTCGAGATCCGGAACGGCAAGACTCCGCACTGGACCGGTGGCACGAATTCGCCACAAACCTATGGACATTTCGGCCAATCCGGGACATTTTTATGGGTTGACCCGAGAACGGGGTTGGCGTGTCTCGCCTTGAGCGACGAGAATTTCGGCGACTGGGCGCGCGCGGCCTGGCCACCGCTGAGCGATGCCGTCATCGCGGAGGTGACCGCCACGCGCAACACGGTCACGAAGTAACACGTGTAACTTCGGGCACTCCAGTACACTCAGGCAACGCCAGTTCGACGAATCGTTGGGGAAGACGTTCCTCGTCGAAGCTGGAGGTGTTGGTGGTGCGCGCATCGAGTCAGTTCGCGGACGCGACGGCGGGTGTGGTCTACATCCACTCGTCGCCTGCCGCGCTGTGCCCGCATGTCGAGTGGGCGCTCACCTCGGCCCTCGGCGCCCCCGCGAAACTGCGCTGGACCGCCCAACCGGCCGACGGCCAACTGCGCGCCACCAGTGAGTGGATCGGCCCCGTCGGCACGGCGTCGAAGATCGCCCAATCGTTGCGCTCCTGGCCCGTTCTGCGCTTCGAGGTGACCGAGGACCCCAGCGACGGCGTGGACGGCGAGCGCTACAGCTTCGTTCCCGGCCTGGGCCTGTGGCACGGCTCGACGAGCGCCAACGGCGACGTCATGCTCGGCGAGATGCGCCTGCGCGCCATGCTCCAGGCCACCCGGGAACTCGGCAAGTACTCCGCCTACGACCTGGCCGGCGAAATCGACCGCGCCCTCGGCACCGCGTGGGACGAGGACCTCGAAATCTACCGCTACGGAACGGAATCCGGTGCGGAGGTCACCTGGCTGCGCCGGGACGTCGGGTGAGGACTCCAGCTGTCGCCACCGCCGTGTCATTCGCGGGAAGCACCCTCGCCGTGTGACCACGGATTCCGGTAGCCGTCCGGAATCATGCTGTCGAAGAGAGCGCGCGCGTCCGCGGGCAGCCGCAGCAATTCGACGTACGAGCCGAGTGGTCCCCCGGCGAGGTAGACGAACTCCATGCCGATCTCCGCGACAGCGCAGCGCTGGACGATCTCGGCTCCGCCTGCCAGCGCCTCCGCCAGTGCGGCATCGAAATCGTCCGGCACCCAGGCGATATGGTGCAGGCCGGGACCGGACCGCTCGAGCGCTTCGGTGTACAGGTTCGCCCCGGAGACCGGTGCGATCAATTCCAATTGCTGCCCGCCCGCGTAGCCGAGCGAGCTGTCGATCGTGTAGTCGGCCGGCGCACCGCGATAGCTGCACGAGTCCGGGCCGAAACGCATGCGGGGCATGCGGACCCATTTGTCGACTCCGTAGCGTTCGGTGAATTCTCGTTCCGCCGCCTCGATGTCGTGGACAACCCACGCCAACTGGAAGATCGGTCCGGATGCGATGCTCATTCTGGTGCTCCTCAGGTGCTTCAGGGATGGGGTGTTTTCGCCGGGACGGCGCGAGGTGACGGTGCGGTTCAGTAGTCGGCGAGGTGGATGGCGTTGGCCGCGCGCTCGAGCGGCTTGATGATCGGGCGCAGCGCCAGGCCCTTCCACGGCATGTGCCGCAGCATGCGCAGCATGGTGGTCTGGGTCCGGATCGCGCGCTGGTCGGACGCCACCATCTGAGTGGCGTTGTTCCAGCCGAGCGTCAGGTTCCGGGTGACATAGTCCTGCATGGCGCGCTGGTAGCGATCGAAGGCGGCGTTGTGGTCGCCTGCGGCCGCTTTCAGCTCGCCAGCGAGGACATACGCGCCGACCAGTGCCATGCTCGTGCCCTGCCCGGACAGCGGCGACGGGCAGTAGGCGGCATCACCGACGAGTGCGACGCGGCCCACCGACCACTGGTCGAGATGGATCTGGCTGACCGAGTCGAAATAGAAGTCAGGGGATTCGGGCATGGCGCGTACCAGATTCGGTGTCTCCCAGCCCGCATCGGCGAAGGCGTCGGCCACCAGCTGCTGCTGCGCGGCGCGGTCGCGCCGGTCCGGCAGTTGTTCCGGGGCCTGGAAGATGAATTGAGCCTTGGCCGTGGAGCGGCGGGTGCTGTACACCTGCACCACTCGCCCCGGAGTCGGATGGACCAGTTCCCAATGGTCGAGATCCAAGTGGTTCGGCACCGAGATCACGCAGGCCGCCATGCCGGTGTGCCGGGCGAATCGCTCCTCTGGCCCGAACGTGAGGCGGCGCACCGTCGAATGTATGCCGTCGGCGCCGATCACCAGGTCGAAGACTCGCGGCTCTGCGTTGCGGAAGCGCACGGTCACGCCGTCGGGCTGCTGGGCCAGCCCCGTGATCGAGTCGCCGAACAGGTACTCGACCCGGCCCTTGGTGGCGTCGAACAGGATGTGCGCGAGATCGCCGCGCAACACCTCGTCGTCGCCGGGCGACCGCAGTCCGATCAGCTCGGGACCCAGGGTGGCCAGCGCCTTACCCGAGCCGTCGACCCACGCGCCGCCACGCATCGCGGTAGAGGCCGCGCGGATTTCCGGCATCAGCCCCATCCGCTCGATGACCTCCATCGCCACGCCTCGAATGTCGACCTTGTAGCCGCCCTCCCGCAGGGTGGGCGCCTGTTCGACGACGGTGACGGTGAACCCGTGGCGGGTCAGCCAGTAGGCCAGTGCCGGACCGGCGACGCTCGCGCCGGAGATGAGAACGGTTTTGTTGGTGAACTGTCGCGTTGTTGTCATGGGAACAGCGTGGGCCGCGGCGCTCACCACGCACTCACCATCGGCTCACCGCCCCGCACCGAGCAGGGCCGCCACCTCCTCGATCGAGCGCCCGACGCCGCGGTCAAAGACGGCGCGGAACTCGTGTTCGCCGAGTTCGGCACGGCACCGCGCGGCGGTCTCGGCCGCCTCACCGTCACCCGCGGCGGGCATCCCGCGCAGCGAATCGGCAGCGCCGAGCAGCAGCGCGGCCCGCGCCGGATCGCCGATCACCGCGGCGGCCTCCGCCAGACCGGCCACCGCGGCCGCGGCCACCGACCGGGATCGGTCACGGGCCAGTTCGAAGGCCTCGCGGTGCGCCGCCTGCCCGGCTTCGATGTCGGCTTCGGCTAGCGAGACCCAGCCCAGTCCGATGAGGCTGCGCGCCCGAGCCTCCGCCATGCCGAATGAACCGTTGTCGGGCAGGGCGACGGCCGTGCCGTAGTACTCCCTGGCGCCGATGAGGTCGCCCGCCGCCCGGCGCAGGTCGCCGAGCCCGCGTATCGCGTTGGCGTACATGTCCGTCGCGCCCGCCGCCCGGGCCGATTCGGCGGCACGCTCGTAGGCGGCGCGGGCTTCGTCCGCGTCGTGACAAGCGTCCCGGCGTGCGAGGAGGTCGCCACGCCGGTTGAGCAGGTCGGCGGCCTCGTCACCCGCGCCCAACTCGGTTTGCAGGGCAACGGCCTCGTCGATCAGGTCCAGCGCGACCGCCCGCTCACCCCGCCAGTCGGCGACGGCGGCGAGTTTGTCCAGGGTGGTGGCGATCGCCCAGCGGTCACGGGTGGCGCGGAAACCATCGAGGGCACAGTGGAATTCGGGTTCGGCGGCCACCGGATCACCGGACATGCGCAGGCGAAGTCCCGCGCCCAGCCGCAGGAACGCCTGCGACCACGGGTCGGCGCCGAAGAGCAGGCGCTGCCGCTGCGGCGGCAGGTCGAGCAACCCGCCGACGGTCGCCAGCAGGAACACCAGATGCGGGCGCTGAAGGGGTTTTCCGACCCTGGACAACTCCGTCACCGCGCGGGTGACCGCGACCGGCAGTCCGTTTCCCGCTCGCGCGGCGATCGCCGCGCACAGGCCGTATTCCTCGACGTCGCCCGCCGGATCGAGTGCGGGCAGCAGCTTGCCCGCGAGCTCGACGGTGCCGCCCGGATGACCGCGCAGCCACCAGCACCACGCGTGCGCGGCGATGAGCCGTTGTGCCAATGGCGGATCGGCGGCCACCGCCCAGCGCAGCGCCACCTGCACGTTGTCGTGTTCGGCGCTCAGTCGTGCCAGCCAGTCCAGCTGGTCCGGGCCGCGCAGTCGCGGATCGGCCCGCTCGGCCAGGGCGGTGAAGAATTCCGCGTGGGCACGCTGCATCCGCTCACGCTCGCCGGAGTCGGTCGAACGTGCCAGACCGTAGGCTCGGATGGTCTCCAGCATCCGGTAGCGGCCGCCGTGCACCTCCACCAGCGATTTGTCGGCCAGGCCGTCGAGCAGTTCGTCGGCATCGTCGAGTTCGCAGACCGAAGCGGCGGTCGCGGCCGTCGCTCCGCCCGCGAAGACCGCGAAGCGCCGCGCCATGAGGCGCTCGGCCGGTTCCAGCAGATCCCAGCTCCATTCGACCACCGCCTGCAAGGTCTGATGTCGGGGCTCCGCGGTCCGGTCTCCTCGTGACAGCAGCCGGAACCGGTCGGAAAGGCGTCCGTCGATGTCGTCCACTTCGAGGTTGCGCAGGCGGGCGGCGGCGAGTTCCAAAGCCAATGGCAAGCCGTCCAATCGCGCGCAGATGCGCCGCACGGCCGCGATCGTGCCCGCGTCGACGGTGAATCCGGGCCGCGCCGCGGCCGCGCGGTCGGCGAACAGGCGGACCGCCGCGCAGCCGAGCTGCTCGGACAGCGGCGCTTCGGCCGCCGCGACCGGCAGTTGCCCGATCGACAGGACGGTCTCGCCGGTGATGCGCAGGGCTTCCCTGCTGGTCGCCAGCACTCGAAGGCCCTGGCATTCGCGCAACAACCGGTGGACGAGCTGCGCGGCGTCGAGCACCAGATGCTCACAGTTGTCGAGTATGATCAGCAGAGACCGGCCTGCGAGCATCGCGTGCAGCCGGTTTTCCGCGTCTTCGTGCTCACCGGCGGTCGCGCGGCCGCCGAGCGTCGCCGCGATCTCCTCCGCCATCTGCGCGCCGTCCACCAACGGCGACAGATCCACGAAACAGACCTCGCCCTGAGCCCGGGAGCCTGCCTCCAACGCCAGCCGGGTCTTGCCGGTGCCCCCCGGACCGGTCAATGTGACCAGGCGGGCCCGCGCCAGCAGCAACGCGATCCGCGCCAACTCGTCGTCGCGGCCGACGAAACTGGTGAGCTGGGCCGGTAGGCGGCGCAACGAGGCCGCGGCGACGGTGTCCCCGCGCAGGATCGCGAGGTGGGCCCGGGTCAGCTCGGCCGAAGGATCCGCCCCCAGCTCATCGGCGAGCAGTCGACGGCCCTGCTCGAACAACTCCAGCGCCTCCGCTTGCCGGTCGGTCCCGGACAACCCGCGCATCAGCAGCGCTCGAGCCCGCTCCCGCAGCGGATGTGCGGCGACGAGTTCGGTCAGCATCGAGACCACCGCTCGATGGTCGCGCAGCGCCAGACCGGCCTCCGCCCGATCCTCCCGCGCCGCCAGCCACGCTTCGGTGAGGCGGGTCACCGCCGTCGCGGCGAACGGCGCGTCGCGGACGTCGGCCAGCGCCGCACCCCGCCACAGTCCGGCGGCTTCGTCCAGCAGCGCGGCCGCGGAAGCGGGATCCCCATCGCGCAACGCGATCCGGCCCTTCTCGGCGAGCCGATCGAACCGGTGCGCGTCCACCGTGCCCGGGTCGACCGCGAGCCGGTAGCCCGCGGTCGAGGACTCCACCAGTTCGTCGGCGCCCGCCGATCGCAGCGCCCGCCGCAGCCGCGACACCTGGGACTGCAGCGCGTGCCCGGCGTCACCCGGCGGATCCTCCCCGTAGAGATCGTCGATCAACCGCTCGCGGGAGACGACCCGCCCGGCCTCCGAGGCCAACACCGCCAGCAGCGCCCGCACCTGCGGCCCACCCACCGCGACCGGACCCCCATCGGGCTGTCGCACCTCCACCGGACCCAGGATCCCGAACCGCACGATCGCCAGTATGGCCCGGGGACCGACGGTCTGCCGCTTCGACGGCTTCTCAGCACCGGCCTGCCGGCGGAGCCGGGTCGTTCACTTCGCTCGGTGGCCGAGCACAGCGAACATGGTGACCGACAGGTGGTAGTCGCCCCGGGCGATTCCGGCCTCCATGGCGACAGCCAGGTCGGTGCGTTCCTGCTCGGTGATCGCGCCTGCGGCGCGGGCGCGTTCGGTCATCTGGGCGAAGAGCGGGCGGATGGTTTCCGGGTCCCAGATCACCGCCTGCGATCCCACGTCGTCGATCGCGAATCCGGCCGCGGTGAGCAGGCCGCGGAGGCTCCTGCCCGACTTCGGGTTCGGGGTGGTCGTGAGCATCGACTCGCGCAGACGGGCGATCACATCGTCGTCGCCGGGATGGGCGATGGCGGTGTGCCAGTCGCTGTCGATGAGTAGCACGCGACCGCCCGGCCGCAGGACCCGCGCGATTTCGGCGGTGGCGGCGGCCGGGTCGTCGAGATGCTGGTAGACGCGCTCGCAACGCACCGCGTCGAACGAAGCATCCGGGAAAGGCAGGTGGTAGGCAGTGCCTTCGACGAATCGCGCTGGTACACCTGCGGCCTCGGCTCGCGCGTCGGCGACAGCGAGCATCGCGGGATTCGGATCGACGCCGACCGCCTCGCCGTCCGGCCCGACCCGCCGGGCGAACTCGAGCACCTCGGACCCTGTCCCCGCGCCGATGTCGAGTGCCCGCTCACCTGATGCGACCGCCAATACGTCATGTCCCCATTGCCGCATCCGGCGGATACCCGGCAGCGCCGCCTGCAGATCCAGGATGCCTACCAACAGGGCCATCGCATCGTCGGCGGCGTCATGGGACGGTGCGGAGCGATCGGCGGGGATAGCGCTCATGTGGAACGACGGTGCGGGACCGGGCGTCGCGTGTTCGGTCGTCATGCCCCGACAGTAGCGGCCGCATCCCGCCTGCGGTCGCGCCTTGAACTCACCGCAGCGCCCATCAGAAGGCGCTCACGTTTTCACTCGATTCCCTGTGTATGCGACTTGATCACTCCCGCGCAGACGTATCCGCGTGGGTGCCGATGGCCGTCGCTACTTCCCATGGACCACCCGTTTCGGAGGTTGCCGTGACCGGGTGGTATCTGCCGGCGGTCGCTGTCGGTGCGGTTGTGCTCGCCGCGTCGATCGGCGTCGCGTTATGGCTTCGGCCTGTTCGGCTGCCGGAGGGGCGCAGCGTAGAAGAGATCACCCGACGGGTGCAGCGGGAGCGGACCGACATGGACGCGACTCTTTGGCCGATGGGTTTTCCGCATGACGCGCCCGATCACGCGCTGGGTGTGGAGGAGGCGCAGATGACCATGCTGCGGCACCGTGCTTGCCGCGTGGGTGAATGTCCGCGTAAGACGGCGGCGTGGCGGGTGCTGGTGGAGGCCGGTCGCATCCGGCCGGATGCGGGGCGGCAGAGGTGAGGGCCGGGCGGTTCACTTCGCTCGGTGGCCGAGCACGGCGAACATGGTGACCGAAAGGTGGTAGTCGCCCCTGGCGACGCCCGCCTCCATGGCGGCGAGCAGGTCGCGGCCCTCCTGCTCGGAGATCGCTCCTATCTGGCTCGCTGACGCGATCATCTGCATGTACAGCGGGAGGGCGGTGTCCGGATTCCAGATCACCGCCTCCGAGCCCATGTCGTCGATGGTGAAACCACCAGCGGTGAGCAGGCCGCGCAGGCGGCGGCCCGACGCGGGGTTGGGGGTGGTCGCGAGCATCGCCTTGGACAGGCGGGCGAGCACATCGGGGTCGCCGGGATGCGCGATCACGGTGTGCCAGTCGGTGTCGATGAGCAGCACACGGCCGCCCGGTCGCAGGACGCGGGCGACCTCGCCGGTGGCGGCCGCCGGTTCGTCCAGATGCTGGTAGACCCGCTCGCAACGCACCGCGTCGAAGTAACCGTCCGGAAACGGCAGGTGGTACGCGGTGCCTTCGACGAAGCGGGCACGGGAGTCGGCGGTCTCGGCGCGCCCACGGGCGATGGCGAGCATCGCGGGATTCGGGTCGACTCCCACCGCGTCGCCGTCGGGGCCGACCCGGTCGGACAGCTCGATCACCTCGGTGCCGGTACCGGCCCCTATGTCCAGTACCCGCTCGCCCGATTGCGCGGCCAAGGCCTCGTGCCCCCACGCGCGCATGCGCCGGATACCCGGCAGCGCGGCTTGCAGGTCGAGCATGCCGACCAGCGCGGCCATGGGGTCGTCGTCGGTGGTGCTGTGGGAAGCGTTCGGAATCGCGTTCACGTGGAACGACGGGATAGGCGGCGAGGAATCGCTCGACATGGTCCGACACTAACCCTGCGCCGCCGTCGACGGCAGTGCGGTCGACCCGTCGCATGCGGTGTCCACGTCGCCTTTTTCGGAACAGGAGTTCATCCCTGGGAGGGACGGTCCGGTTGCGCTGGTAAGTGATCCGGCCTGCACGCCGCGTGGGGCGGGACTGCTGTAGCGTTCCGGTCTTCGTCCGTCGCCTCGCCGACCTGGCTCTTGGCTGATCACCGGTGGTCGCGGACCTCCCCGGGCGCGGTTCGACGATCGGCTCGGTGTGGATCCTCCGGAGTTCACCGTGGGACATTGGCGATGCTGCCCGCCCGGCGTACCGTCTAGTTTGTGAGCAGTGGCGCCGTGTCGGGGGCAGCGGTGAAGGGCTCGGATCCGTGGGCCCGGGCTTTCGCTGCGCTGTACGACCCTCTGTTGTGGATGGGCGAGAGGGCGGGTATGGGCGCTCGCCGACGAGATCTGCTCAGCCGTGCGAGGGGGCGAACCGTCGAGCTGGGCAGCGGTACCGGTCTCAACATGGGGTACTACCCTGACGACCTCGAAGAACTGATCTTGACCGAACCGGAAGCCGCGATGCGGACGCGGTTGGCGCGCAAGCTGCGGCGCAGTGGACGCCGGGCACGTGTGCTCGACGCATCGGCGGAACAACTGCCGTTCGAGGACGAAACCGTGGATACGGTCGTCTCAACGCTCGTGCTGTGTACGGTCGACGACCCCGAACCGGTGTTGCGCGAGATCGAGCGTGTGTTGCGCCCTGGCGGCCAGCTGCTGTTCATCGAGCATGTGCGTTCGGAGTCGCCGCGACTCGCCCAGTGGCAAGACCGCCTCGCCGCCCCATGGCGCCGCTTCGCGGAGGGTTGCCACTGCAACCGTGCCACCCTCGAACTCATTCGGGGATCCGGGCTGAAGCTCGAAGACGTACAGGAAGCGTCGTGGCGGGGGGAGCCCCCGATTATTCGACCCCTGATCCTGGGTGCGGCCACCAAGAACACCTAGGGAGCGTCCGATGACCGAGTCCGGCTCCGCGGATCTCAAGCAGCGGCATCGCGCGATGTGGGCACTGGGCGACTATCCGTCCGTCGCCACCGAGGTCATCCCGGGACTGGGCAGGCGTCTGGTCGAGGCCTGCCGTATCAGCGCTGGTCAGCACGTGTTGGACATCGCGGCCGGGTCCGGCAACGCCGCGATCCCGGCGGCCGAGACCGGTGCGGAAGTCGTGGCGAGCGACCTCACGCCGGAGCTGTTCGAGGCGGGTCGGCGTCTCGCCGCGGAAAGGGGTGTCGAGCTGCGGTGGCAGCAAGCCGATGCCGAGGCATTGCCCTACGCGGATGCCGACTTCGATACCGTGATCTCCTGCGTCGGCGTCATGTTCGCACCGTTCCACCGAGCGGCCGCGGACGAAATGCTGCGTGTGACCAAGCCGGGCGGCACGATCGGGCTGATCAACTGGACGCCCACCGGATTCATCGGGCAGATGTTCGCCACGATGAAACCGTTCGCTCCGCCACCCCCGCCCGGCGCCCAGCCGCCCCCGCTGTGGGGCGACGAGACGCACGTGCGGTCGCTGTTGGGCGATCGCGTCACCGATCTGGAGTTGCGGCGCGAAAACGCGGTCATCGACCGCTTCGCCGACGGCGCCGAGTTCCGCGACTTCTTCAAGTCCTATTACGGCCCGGCGGTCGCGGTGTACAAGGCCATCGCCGCCGAGCCCGACCGCGTCGCACAGTTGGACCGGGACCTCGCGGAATTAGCTGCCCGACATGACCTGGGCAACGGGCGCATGGAGTGGGAGTACCTCCTGGTCACCGCGCGCCGCTCCTGAGCGAGAACCGGGCGTTCGTGCCACATCGCTCCCCCTCCCCGGCGGGTTCGTCAGGAGGTCGCGCCGATCGCCAACCCCGCGAGGAGATCGTGCACAAGGCTTGCCGCCTGCTCGTGAGCGCGTTGCCGATCATCGGTCTCGGCGATGGTCAGCGACAGTTCGGTCAGGGCCCCATAGAAGGCACTTGCCAGTAGTGCGGCGGGGTAGGGACGGATGAGCGCGGCACCGAGCAGATTTTGCACCGCCTCGACGACCAGGCCGCCGAGATGGCGTTGGTCGAGTTCACGCCAGCGCTGCCAGCCGAGGCCGATCGGTCCCTGGAGGAGCACGGTGTGCCGGTAGTCGGGTTCGGCGCAGACGTCGAGGAACTCCCGCACACCGCGGTCGACCCGGTCGAACGGGTCCGAGGCCGAGTCGATCGCGGTGCGGATGCGTTGCGCCGCCCGGGTCTCCAGATCGTCGACGATCGCCTCGAACAGCCCCTTCTTGCCGTCGAAGTGGTGATACAGCGCGCCGCGGGTGAGGCCGGTGGCGCGAACCAGCTCTTCCGCCGACAGATCCGCGTACTCGCGTTCGGCGAACAGCCGCCCCGCGGTCTCCAGCAGCGCCTGTCGGGTGTTCTCCGCGTACTTCTCGCGAAACGACTCCATGCGGTATGGATATCACATACAGTATGTATGTCAGATACATACTGTACGAGAGCGGGTCGTGATGGGCGAATCAGTGGACGTCGTCGTTGTCGGAGCCGGGATAGCGGGTCTGGTAGCCGCCCGCGACCTGGCGCGAAGTGGTGCGGAGGTGCTCGTGCTGGAGGCGCGCGACCGGGTCGGCGGGCGGCTGCTGAACGGTGAACTGCCCGGTGGTGCGCCCATCGAGGTGGGTGGTCAATGGGTGGGGCCCGGCCAGCAGCACGTGCTCGCGCTGATCGATGAACTCGGCCTGAAGACCTTCCCCACGTACACCGCGGGCCGTCATATCGCCGAACTCGGCGCGGCCCGGTCGGAGTACACCGGGCGAATCCCCAAGCTGAACCCGCTGGCACTGGCCGATGTAGCGCAGATCCAGTGGAGGCTCGACCGGGTGGCGCGCCGGGTCGCGGCGTCGGAGCCGTGGCTCGCCGACCGGGCTGGGGTGCTGGACGCGCAAACCTTCGCCACCTGGCTGCGGCGGACCGCCCACACCTCCGCGGGTCGGTCGTTCTTGCAGCTGATCACCGAGGCGGTGTTCTCCGCGGAGCCGGAGGATATGTCGGCACTGTGGGCCGCCTACTACGTCGGCGCCGCCGGTGGGCTGGACGCGTTGATCAATACCGCGGGCGGTGCGCAGCAGGACCGCGTTGTCGGCGGTTCGCAGACCATCGCGTTGGCGCTGGCCGAGGAACTCGGTGACCGTGTCGTCCTGGGAACCGTGGTGACCGATGTCGAGTGGGATGTCTCGGGTGTCCGGGTCGTCGCGGGCAGCACGACCGTTCGCGCTCGTCGAGCCGTGATCGCGGTTCCGCCGCCACTGGCGGCGCGCATCCGCTTCACCCCCGGCCTGCCCGGCGATCGTGACCAACTCGTCCAGCGCATGCCGATGGGCCGGGTCATCAAAGTCAATGTCGCCTACGACGAGCCTTTCTGGCGCGAAGCGGGTCTGAGCGGCCAAGCCAACAGTGACCATCGGCCCCTGGGCACCGTCTTCGACAACACCCCGCTCGACGGTTCACCCGGCGTGCTCGTCGGCTTCCTCGAAGGACGGCACGCCGACAGAGGCGCGCGCCTCGACCTCACCGATCGTCGTGCACAGGTGATCGACGATCTCGCAGGTTACTTCGGGCCGCGGGCCCGCAACCCCATCGCCTACCTCGAACGCGATTGGGCCGAAGAGGAATTCAGCCGCGGCTGCTACGGCGCGTTCACCACGCCCGGCACCCTGACCCGCTTCGGTCCGGCCCTGCGCACACCCATCGGCCCGCTGCACTGGGCAGGCACCGAAACCGCTACCCGATGGGCCGGCTACATGGACGGAGCCGCCGAATCCGGCCACCGCGCCGCCCGCGAAATCGCTCCCGCGCTCGTCCGCAGCGGTTGGACCACGACTGCTGTGGTGGGCGCAGAGGGGATCGAACCCCCGACCGCTGGTGTGTAAAACCAGAGCTCTACCGCTGAGCTATACGCCCGTGCCGTTACCGGCGGCTTATGAATCTAGCGCGGCGAGCGCTTTCTCCCAAGCCGCCTGGTCACGGGGTTCTCCGGGGCCGTTCATCTCGGCGAAGCGGATGTAGCCCTCGCGGTCGACGACGAAGGTGCCTCGGTTCGGGTAGCCCGATTTCTCGTTGAAGACGCCGTAGGCCTGGGCCACCGCGCCGTGCGGCCAGAAGTCCGACAGCAGGGGGAAGATGTAGCCCTGCTCGGCGGCCCAGATCTTGTGCGTGGGCGGCGGGCCGACCGAGATCGCGAGGATCTCCGCGTTGTCGTTCTGGAACTTGGGCAGCTCGTCGCGCACCTTGCACAGCTCACCCTGGCAGATGCCGGTGAAGGCGAGCGGGTAGAACACGATCAGGACGTTCTTCTTGCCCCGGTAAGCCGACAGGGTGACTTCCTGGTTGTTCTGGTCCTTCAGCGTGAAATCCGGCGCGACAGTGCCAACCTCTAGCGGCATAGCGAATCCTCCATCGTGTCGGGTCTCCACCGGGTGGGCGTGCAACACCACCCTGGTGGAAACCATAGCGCGGTGGCTCAACGCTGCTTCGAGGGCGCCTTGGGCTGCACGAGTCTGCTTCCGGTCCACGAGCCGAGGCTGATCGCCGAGGTCTGGGTCAGACCTGCGGTGGGTGCGGATTCAGCGATTTCACTCGGCTCGACATGGCCGGGTTGTCCAGTCTTGGGGGTAAGTACCCAGACGAAACCGTCGTCGGCGAGAGGGGCGATGGCGTCCATCAGGGCGTCGACCAGATCGCCGTCCCCATCGCGCCACCACAGCAGCACGACATCGATCACCTCGTCGGAGTCCTCGTCGACGAGTTCACCGCCGATCGCGTCCTCGACATCGGCCCTCAGGTCGTCGTCGACGTCCTCGTCCCAACCCAATTCCTGGACAACCAAGCCGTGTGAAATGCCAAGCTTCTGAGCGTAGTTCTGCGCGTCCGCCGCGGCGACCACGGTGGTGTCCTCCTCAACTCCCGACAGTAGGTAGTTGCAAGCGAACATGGTTATGGGCTTCAGCGCAAGCCGATCCGGCGAAATAGCTACCGAATGTCGTGTTGCGATGGTGTGTCAAGGGCTTTCTCAGCGCTTCGGACACGAGTCGCGGACGGCGTTGCGCGCGTCGTTGACGCGCTTGCTGGCGTCGTTGAGCGCCGCGACCGGGGCGGTGTAGGTCATCTTGCGCGTCTCGGCGGCCAGCGCGCGGGCGGCGTTCACGTATTCGGTGAACAGCGGCACCAGGTCCGTGGGTAGCGCCTCCTTGGCGGAGTTCACGCCGCTTTCCACCTTGTTCGCGGCGTCCTCGAGGGTCTGTGCCGCCGAGTCGCGCTTGGCGACGTAGTCCGGTGCGTTCGCATCGTGCGCGTCGACGAAATCGTTGTATTTGCTGACGCCTGCTCCGGTGATGGTGGGGAACTGGCCGCAGTTGTCGGAAATGGCCTTGGCCTGGGCCGCGGCGCGCCTGGATGAGGTCGCCGCCGCCGACGAGGACGCTGCCTCGGTCTTGTATGCCGCCAAATCGCTCGCGTTCGGACCCGCCACGCCTTCCACCCGGTTGGCGCACCCCGCGACGACCAATCCGACGGCGACCGCGCCGGTGGCGCACACCATTCCGAACCCGCGTGGGTTCAGCAGCTTCATCGTCCTCCCGCTCCTCAGGGCTGCCACGCTCGACATGCTCACCTTGCCTGTCGAACGGTACTGGATTTCCGGCTGACATGATGATTTGGGACGCGTCATCGGCAAGGATGGATGGTGCGCCCGAACCTTTCGTGAACGGGGGGTCCGCCAACCAGCGAACCCGCCCGGGGATACCGACGCCATCAGCATGTCCACCCCTGTACGAGGAGCAGATTTGACCGACCTGATCCACTCTTCCGCACCGGCGAAATCCGCTGGTACCAGCTCCGCTCCCGCGCCCGCCGCGAGCCGCGATCCGAACGGGTCGCACGCGCCGCAGCCGGCCGGACGGGTGCGGGTGATCCGCGAAGGGGTGGCGTCCTACCTACCGGACATCGACCCGGAGGAAACCAGCGAATGGCTTGAGTCGTTCGATGAGATGCTCGACCGGGAAGGCCCCGGCCGTGCGCGTTACCTCATGCTCCGTCTGTTGGAGCGGGCCGGTGAACGTCGGGTCGCCATCCCGTCCTTGACCTCCACCGACTACGTCAACACCATTCCCACCGAGAACGAGCCGTGGTTCCCCGGCGACGAGGAGGTGGAGCGCCGCTTCCGTGCCTGGATCCGCTGGAACGCCGCGATCATGGTGCATCGCGCCCAGCGCCCCGGCATCGGCGTCGGCGGCCACATCTCGACCTACGCGTCCTCGGCGGCGCTCTACGAGGTCGGCTTCAACCACTTCTTCCGCGGCAAGGACCATCCGGGCGGCGGCGACTCGATCTTCATCCAGGGCCACGCCTCGCCGGGCATCTACGCCCGCGCGTTCCTGGAGGGCAGGCTGTCGACCGATCAGCTCGACGGGTTCCGTCAGGAGTACAGCAACGGTGGCCCCGGCCACGGGCTGCCGTCCTACCCGCACCCCCGCCTGCTGAACAACTTCTGGGAGTTCCCCACGGTGTCCATGGGCCTGGGCCCGATGAACGCCATCTACCAGGCGCGCTTCAATCACTACCTGCACGATCGCGGTATCAAGGACACCTCCGACCAGCACGTGTGGGCGTTCCTCGGCGACGGCGAGATGGACGAGCCGGAGTCGCGCGGTCTCGCGCACGTCGCTGCCATGGAGGGTCTGGACAACCTGACCTTCGTCGTCAACTGCAACCTGCAGCGCCTGGACGGCCCGGTGCGCGGCAACGGCAAGATCATCCAAGAGCTGGAGTCGTTCTTCCGCGGCGCGGGCTGGAACGTCATCAAGGTGATCTGGGGCCGGGAGTGGGACGCGCTGCTCGGCGCCGACCGCGACGGTGCGCTGGTGAACCTGATGAACAGCACCCCCGACGGTGACTACCAGACCTACAAGGCCAACGACGGCGCGTACGTCCGCGACCACTTCTTCGGGCGTGACCCGCGCACCAAGGCGCTGGTGCAGGACTTGTCCGACCAGGAGATCTGGAACCTCAAGCGCGGCGGCCACGACTACCGCAAGGTGTACGCCGCCTACGCGGCGGCGATGGCGCACAAGGGCCAGCCGACGGTGATCCTGGCCAAGACCATCAAGGGCTACACCCTCGGCAAGCACTTCGAGGGCCGCAACGCCACGCACCAGATGAAGAAGCTGACCTTGCAGGATCTCAAGGACTTCCGCGACCTGCAGCGGATCCCGATCAGCGACGCCGAGCTGGAGAAGGATCCCTACCTGCCGCCGTACTACCACCCCGGTATGGAGGCCCGCGAGGTCCAGTACATGCTCGACCGGCGCAAGGCGCTCGGCGGGTTCCTGCCCGAGCGGCGCGCCGCGGCCAAGCCGCTGAAGCTGCCCGGCGACGAGGCCTACCGCTCGGTCCGCAAGGGTTCGGGCAAGCAGAACGTCGCCACCACGATGGCCTTGGTGCGGCTGATGAAGGAGCTGCTGCGGGACAAGGAGATCGGCAAGCGGATCGTCCCGATCATCCCCGACGAGGCCCGCACCTTCGGTATGGACTCGTGGTTCCCTTCGTTGAAGATCTACAACCGCAATGGGCAGTTGTACACATCCGTCGACGCGGAATTGATGCTTGCCTACAAAGAGAGCGCCGTCGGGCAGATTCTGCACGAGGGCATCAACGAGGCGGGGTCGACGGCGTCGTTCACTGCGGCGGGCACCTCGTACGCCACGCACGGCGAGCCCATGATCCCGCTGTACATCTTCTACTCGATGTTCGGCTTCCAGCGCACCGGCGACGGACTGTGGGCGGCCGCCGACCAGCTCGCCCGCGGGTTCGTGCTCGGCGCGACCGCCGGACGCACCACGCTGACCGGTGAGGGCCTCCAGCACAACGACGGGCACTCGCTGCTGCTGGCCTCGACCAACCCGGCCGTGGTGACCTACGACCCGGCGTTCGCGTTCGAGATCGCCCACATCGTGCGCGACGGCCTGCGCCGCATGTACGGCGGCGGCACCCCGCCGCAGGGCAACGCGCCGCTGCCCGGCACCCATCCGCACGGCGGCCCCACCGAGTTCGGCGGTGAGGACGTCTTCTACTACATCACCCTCTACAACGAGCCGTACCCGCAGCCGGCCGAGCCGGAGGACCTCGACGTCGCGGGGCTGCTCAAGGGCATCTACTTGTACAAGCGCGGGGGTGAGGGCGCGGTGCGCGCCCAGATCCTGGTCTCCGGCGTCACCGTGCCGGACGGCCTGCGCGCGCAGGCGCTGCTCGCGCAGGAGTGGGGCGTGCAGGCGGACGTGTGGTCGGTGCCCTCGTGGGGCGAACTCCGCAAGGAGGCGCTGGACAAGGAGATCGCCGCGCTGCGCGACCCGGGCGCCGAGCCCGGGGTTCCGTACGTCACCGAGGCGCTGTCGCGGGTCGACGGCCCGTACGTGGCCGCGACCGACTGGATGCGCGCGGTGCCCGACCAGGTCCGCAAGTGGGTGCCCGGCGACTTCACCACGCTCGGCACGGACGGTTTCGGCTTCTCCGACACCCGCCCGGCCGCGCGGCGGGTGTTCAACGTCGACGCGCAGTCCATCGTGGTCGCCGCGCTGGCCGGTCTCGGCCGCACCGGCAAGATCGACCCGGCGAAGGCCGCGGAGGCGGCGGCGAAATACGGCATCGCCGACGTGGACGCCGCGCCGAAGGCGGCGGTGAGTTCGGACGAAGACCTCGCATAGCGGAATATTGGATGGTGGACCGTAAACCGCCGCGGCCGCGACGGATCTCCGAGGGCTCTTCCGAGCACGAGGTGTATCTGCCGACGGGCGCGCTCTCCCCGAACCGGCAGACCCGCGACCCCCTTCCGGACACGCTGCTCAAACGCGTGAAGCAGTTCTCCGGCCGCCTCTCCACCGAGGCGGTGGGGTCGATGCAGGATCGGTTGCCGTTCTTCGCCGATCTGGACGCCGCGCAGCGGGCGGGCGTGCAGATGCTGGTGCAGACCGCGGTGGTGAACTTCCTGGAGTGGCTGCAGGACCCGGACAGCGACATCCGGTTCAGCCTGGATGCCTTCCAGGTGATCCCGCAGGATCTCGCGCGGCGGTTGACGCTGCGCCAGACCGTGGACATGGTGCGCGTCGCCATGGAGTTCTTCGAGCAGTGGCTGCCCGCGCTCGCGCGCAACGACCGGCAGCTGGTGGCGCTGACCGAGGCGGTGCTGCGTTACGGGCGTGAGCTCGGCTTCGCCGCCGCCTCGGTGTACGCCAGCGCCGCCGAGTCGCGCGGTGCGTGGGACACCCGGTTGGAGGCGCTCGTCGTCGATGCCGTGGTGCGCGGCGACACCGGCCCGGACATGCTCTCCCGGGCCGCGACGCTGAACTGGGACGCCACCGCACCGGCGACGGTGCTGGTGGGCACGCCGCCCGGGGAGCAGGGTGTCTCATCGGTGGGGTCGGTGCATTCCATCGCGGCGCGGCACGGGCGGGCCGCGCTCGCGGTGGTGCAGGGCACCAGGCTGGTGATGGTGGTCTCCGGGCATCTGGGGGAGACCGCTCAGATCTCACCGTTCCTGGCCGACCTGCTCGCGGAGGTGTTCTCCGATGGTCCGGTGGTGATCGGTCCGACCACCCGCACGCTGGGCGCGGCCCACGCCAGCGCGGTGGAAGCGCTGGCCGGGATGGAGGCCGTGGTGGGCTGGCGGGGGGCGCCGCGACCGGTGCACGCGGCGGAATTGCTGCCGGAACGCGCTTTGTTGGGTGATCGAGCTGCGATCGACGCGCTGAACGAGTACCTTGTCCTACCGTTGGCTGCGGCGGGGTCGTCGCTGGCGGACACTCTCGATGCCTATCTGGATTGCGGTGGAGCGGTCGAGACGTGTGCGCGTCAGCTGTACGTCCATCCAAATACGGTTCGGTATCGCCTCAAGCGAATCGCCGAGATCACCGGCCGGGATCCGATGAACCCGCGGGACGCGTACGTCCTCCGGATCGCCGCAACAGTGGGTCGTTTGACACGAACCCGTAACGAATCGTCAACTCCTGTCCCAGAAGTCACTTCGATCGCGTTGGGTCCCGAGGGCTTGTAACGCATCGGCGGAATCGGTCGATTCGGACAGCCCACGTGGTCTTTTGTGGAACTCCCACAAAACCGCCTCCGAAGCTTCATCCGCGTCGACATCTCGTGCGGCCCGCCTCACAGTGTTTTCTTAGAGACGTGATCGCGTTGTTCGCCCCTGGACAGGGCTCTCAGACACCCGGCATGCTCGCGCCTTGGCTCGACCTTCCCGGCGCGAACGAGCGCCTCACGCTGTGGTCCAAGGCTTCCGGCCTGGACCTGGTCCGTCTCGGCACCACCGCGACGGCCGAGGAGATCACCGACACCGCCGTTACCCAGCCGTTGGTGGTCGCCGCCGCGCTACTCGCGTTCGCGGAGATCTCCCAGGACGAGCTTCCCGCCGCTACCATCGTCGCCGGGCATTCGGTCGGTGAACTCGCCGCCGCCGCGGTCGCCGGAGTCATCTCCGCCGACGACGCGGTCCGGTTGGCCGCGATCCGCGGAGCGGAGATGGCCAAGGCGTGCGCACTGGAACCGACCGGCATGTCCGCGGTGCTCGGCGGCGACGAGGCCGCCGTGCTCGAACGGCTCACCGAACTCGACCTCGTCCCGGCCAACCGCAACGCGGTGGGCCAGATCGTGGCCGCGGGTCGGTTGGACGCTCTCGCCGAGCTCGCCGCGAACCCTCCGGAGAAGGCCAGGGTTCGGGCGCTGCCCGTCGCGGGCGCGTTCCACACGGCGTTCATGGCGCCCGCGCAGGATGCTGTGACCGACGCCATAACGAAGATCACGCCGAACGAGCCGACCAGAACCTTGCTCTCGAACTTCGACGGCAAGCCGGTCGCGTCCGGACAGGACGCGATCGAGAAGCTCGCCGCGCAGGTCACCCGGCCCGTTCGCTGGGATCTGTGCACCGAGACCGTCCGGCAGGCCGCCGTTTCGGCGGTGGCGGAACTGCCGCCGGCGGGCACCCTCGTCGGCATTGCCAAGAGGGAGCTGAAGGGCACGCCCACGCTGGCCCTGAAGACCCCGCAAGACCTCCCCGCGTTGGCTGAGCTGACCGTGTCCGGCTAGCTTTCCTCCGCGACCATGCATCACATGATGCGAGGTCGTGATCGAGAGGCGGTAACTATTACCGCGCTCGATCCGAAAAAAACCAGTAGAGCCCTACAAAGTATCAAGAAGGGAGCCACGACGTGGCCGCTCTGACCCAGGAACAAATCGTCGAGGAACTCGGCAAGATCATCGAAGAGGTGACCGGCATCGAGCCCTCCGAAGTGACGATCGAGAAGTCCTTCGTCGATGACCTGGACATCGACTCGCTGTCCATGGTCGAGATCGCGGTTCAGACCGAGGACAAGTACGGCGTGAAGATCCCCGACGAGGATCTGGCCAGCCTGAAGACCGTTGGCGACGCCGTCAACTACATCCAGAAGCTCGAGGCCGAGAACGCTGAGGCGGCGGCCGAGCTCAAGGCCAAGTTCGACAACGCCGAGTAGGGCCGAAACTGTGACCACTCCTTCCACCTTGAACGGGAACTTCCCCAACGTCGTCGTAACCAGCCTTGCGGCGACCACGTCGATCGCGGGTGACGTCGATGCGACGTGGAAGGGACTCCTCAACGGCGAGAGCGGCATCGACGTTCTCGAGGATTCCTTCGTCGAGGAATACGACCTTCCGGTCCGCATCGGCGGTCACCTGAAGGTCCGGCCGGATACCCTGCTTTCCCGGGTCGAATGTCGGCGCATGGCCTACGTCGAGCAGCTCGCGACCGTGCTCGGTCGCGAGGTCTGGCGGAACGCGGGCAGCCCGGAAGTCGACCCGGAGCGGTTGGGTGTGGCCATCGGCACCGGATTGGGAGGCGGCGACGCCCTCATCGATTCCGTGGACAAGCTGAAGAACGGCGGCTATCGCAAGATCTCGCCGTTGGCTGTGCAGATGGTCATGCCGAACGGCCCCTCGGCCGTTGTCGGCCTCGAATTGAAGGCCAGGGCAGGAGTGGTCACTCCGGTCTCGGCGTGCTCGTCCGGCTCCGAGGCCATCGCCAACGCCTGGCGGATGATCGTCATGGGTGACGCGGACATGGTCGTCACCGGTGGCGTCGAGGGCTTCATCGACGCGGTGCCCATCGCGGCGTTCACCATGATGCGCGCCATGAGCACCCGCAACGAGGACCCGAAGGGCGCCTCGCGTCCCTTCGACAAGGATCGCGACGGCTTCGTCTTCGGCGAGGCGGGCGCGCTGATGGTCATCGAGACCGAGGAGCACGCGAAGGCTCGGGGCGCGACCATCCACGCCCGCCTGCTCGGCGCGGGCATCACCTCCGACGGCTTCCACCTCGTCGCCCCCGACCCGACGGGTGACGGCGCCGCGCGGGCGATGACCAGGGCGATGCAGTCCGCTGGTCTGACCAAGAAGGACATCACGCACATCAACGCGCACGCGACCGCGACGCCGATCGGTGACACCGCCGAGGCGAACGCGATCAACAAGGCCGTGGGCAGCCACGCCTCGGTGTACGCGCCCAAGTCGGCACTCGGCCACTCGATCGGCGCCGTCGGCGCCCTGGAGTCCGTGCTGACCGTGCTCTCCATCCGCGACGGCATCGTTCCGCCGACGCTGAACCTGGAGAACCAGGACCCGGAGATCGACCTCGACGTGGTGAAGGGCGAAGCCCGCCGCCAGGAGATCGAGTACGCGATCAACAATTCCTTCGGATTCGGTGGGCACAACGTGGCGCTCGCCTTCGGTCGGGCATAGCCGCGCGATCGACTGCACAACGATTCCGGCGGGGCCGGCCATCTGACGTGGTCGGCCCCGCCGCGTTTCGCCATACGCAGCCGCGGCAGCGGCGCACTTATCGAGGTCAGGAGACAACGCGATGACAATCATCGCTCCCGCGTTGCATCAGGAGACGACGACCGACCCGCGCGATCCGCTCGGCCGGCTCCAGCGTTTCTTCGATCCCGGCACCATTCTTCCGCTACACCCGCGTGACAAGTCCGGCGTGCTCGCCGCCATCGGCGAGGTGGACGGCGTCCGCACCGTGGCCTACTGCTCCGACGCCACCGTCATGGGTGGTGCGATGGGCGTGGAGGGCTGCAAGCACATCGTCGACGCCATCGACACCGCCATCGACTCCGGTGTCCCCGTGGTCGGCCTGTGGCACTCCGGCGGCGCACGCCTGGCCGAGGGCGTCGAGGCGCTGCACGCGGTCGGTCAGGTCTTCGAGGCCATGGTCCGCGCGTCCGGCCTGGTCCCGCAGATCTCCGTGGTGCTCGGCTTCGCGGCCGGTGGCGCCGCCTACGGCCCGGCGCTGACCGACATCGTGATCATGGCTCCGGAAGGCCGCGTCTTCGTGACCGGCCCGGACGTGGTGCGCAGCGTGACCGGCGAGCAGGTCGACATGGCCACCCTCGGCGGGCCGGAGACGCACGGTAAGAAGTCCGGCGTCACCCACATCGTGGCCGCCGACGAGTCAGACGCGCTGCACCGCGCTCGCCGCTTGGTGTCGATGTTCGCCGAGCAGGGCGAGTTCGACTTGGTCGCGGCCGAGCACGGCGACGTCGACCTGAAGGCGATGCTGCCGGAGTCGGCCAAGCGCGCCTACGACGTGAAGCCGATCATCAACGAGCTGCTCGACAACGTCGACGGCGAGTCGTCGTTCGAGGAATTGCAGGGCGGGTACGCCCGCAGCATCGTCACCGGTCTGGGCCGTCTCGGTGGGCGCACCGTCGGTGTGCTGGCGAACAACCCGATCCGTCTCGGCGGCTGCCTGAACTCCGAGAGCGCGGAGAAAGCGGCGCGTTTCGTGCGGCTGTGCGACGCGTTCGGCATTCCGCTGATCGTGGTCACCGACGTGCCGGGTTACCTGCCCGGCGTCGGCCAGGAGTGGGAAGGCGTGGTGCGGCGCGGCGCGAAGCTGCTGCACGCGTTCGCCGAGGCGCGCGTTCCGCGGGTCACGCTGGTGACTCGGAAGATCTACGGTGGCGCCTACATCGCGATGAACGCCCGCTCGCTCGGCGCGACGGCGGTCTACGCGTGGCCGGGCTCGGAGGTGGCCGTCATGGGCGCCAAGGCCGCGGTCGGCATCCTGCACAAGAAGGCCCTCGCGGCCGCGCCGGAGGAGGAGCGCGAGGCGCTGCACGAGCGGCTCACCGCCGAACACGAGCGCATCGCGGGCGGTGTGGAGCGCGCTATCGCCATCGGTGTCGTCGACCAGGTCATCGACCCGGCGAAGACCCGCAGCATTATCGCGGCGGCGCTCGCCGCGGCCCCGGCCCGCGCCAGCCACCACAAGAACATTCCGCTCTGATCTACGCACCGAAGCGGGCTCCGGTATTCCCGGGGCCCGCTTCGCGTTTTCCGGACTTCGCACCGACCGGCTCGTGGGGCGCTGTGGACTCGGTGGTTTGGTGTGTCGCACGCAGTTGGAGGGGGTGAGGTCGTGAAGTCTCACGGGGTGGGAGCGGCTCGGTGGTCGGTAGCATCGGGAGGTGCGCTACGAAGAACTGGCCGACGTGCCGTGCTCGATCACGCGCCCGCTCGTGATCTTCGGTGATCGCTGGACGCTGCTGATCCTCAAGTCCTGCTTCTCCGGGATCCGGCGGTTCAACGCCTTCCAGAGCGCACTGGGCATTTCGCGCAGCAGGTTGCAGGATCGGCTGGACCGGCTGATCGAGCACGGCATCCTCGTCAAGCAGAAGGCCGCCGTGGGCGCGCACGAGGAGTACCGCCTCACTGCCAAGGGGCACGACATCTACCCGATTCTGCTGGCCATCCGTGATTGGGGCGATGCCTATATGGCGCCGCAAGGGCCTCCGGTGCGTTACGCCCATCACGAGTGCGCGGGCGAGGCCCATGTCCGGCTCGAATGCGATTCGTGCGGAGCCGAACTCACCGCGCGCGATGTCACCCCGAAGCCGGGACCGGGCTTGCTGGGCGTCACCGGCGCCGAGGCGACCGCGGGTAGCGCGCGCTGACGCCCTCGGGTATCAGTTCCTTCCGGAAACGATCCGTTCCGGCGCCCTCCGTCACCACGACCTGCCATGGCTGGGTGTTGCGGTCAGCGTTGTGAAGTCGTCGGTCGTCACGGGCATTCCCCCGCCTCCTTGGCAGTCTTATTTCGAGACCGAACGCTAGCATCGAACGCTCCGGCGCGAAAGCCGGGCGCCACGCCGTCGCCGGGCGAGTCGGCCGCGACGCGCGCGGGGTGCAAAAGTGTTGCCCGCGTTGCGGCAACGGGCGCGGTCGCGCCAGGCAGAATCCCGATATGGCGTCCGAAGCTCCCGCCGCGCGCGACCGCAAACGGCACGGCAGGCATTACACGCCGCCCGTGCTGGCGCGGTTCCTGGCGCAACGGCTGCTGCGCCATGCCGAGCCCTCGGACGCGGGCGTCCTGCGTGTGCTCGATCCGGCCTGTGGCGACGGCGAATTGCTGTTCGCCGTGCACGAGGAGGTCGCGGCCCGGTTTCCCGGTGTCCGTCTGGTGTTGACCGGTTACGACCTGGACGCCCGCGCGCTCGCGGTCGCCCGTGAGCGCGCCCGCTCGGCGGGGATCGACGCGCACTGGCACAAGGCGGACTTCCTCGCGGTCGAGGCGCGGCTCGCGGACGGCTCGTTCGACGCGGTGATCACCAACCCGCCGTATGTGCGCACCCAGCAGTTGGGTGGATCGACCGCGCAGTTGCTGAGCAAGCGGTTCGGTCTGCGCGGGCGGATCGACCTGACCCATCCGTTCGTGGCGACGCTGCCCCGGCTGCTGGCCGCGGGTGGTGTGCTCGGCCTCTTGTGCGCCAACCGATTCCTGACCACCAAGGCCGGCGCGAACATCCGGCGGCTGTTGCTGACCGATCTGGCTCCAGTCGAGCTGTACGACCTGGGGGACACCAAACTGTTCACCGCCGCCGTGCTGCCCGCGATCACCATCGCGCGCCGCGCGAACCACGGCGACGGTTGCCGCTACGTCTCCGCCTACGAGGCCATCGGCGAAACACCAGGTGCGAAGACGCTGTTCGAGGCGCTGCTCGACCCGGGCGGCTCGATCGTCGAGTACAACGGCCGGACCTTCGCCGTCGAGGTCGGCGCGTTGGCAACGGGGTGCGGGCCGCCCGGAGCCGGTCGGGGTGGCGATGAGAGTTCGACCCGTGACGCCGCGCCGGAGGTCACGGCGGAACGAAAGACTCTCCGAGGTGCGGCGCGGGAGCCGGAGGCCGCGTGGCGGATGTCGCACGACGCGATCGATTCCTGGCTGGCGCGGATAGCGGCGGCGACCTGGCGCAGTTTCGGTGAGGTCGCGCGCATCAGGGTCGGCATCAAGACGACCGCCGACCATGTGTTCATCTCCGACCGCTGGGCACAGGCCGACCTGTGTCCCGAGCCCGAACTGTTGCTGGAGCTGATCACCCATCACGATCTGGCGCCGTGGCGGGCCACACGCGCACGCGACGTTCGCGTGCTGTATCCCTACGACCTGGCCTGTGCCCGCCGCACGCCGATCGATCTCGGCGAATACCCTGCGGCCGCCGCGTATCTACGGTCGCATCGTCGCACACTGGCCGGGCGACGTTATGTCGTCGAGAGCGGCCGTGCCTGGTACGAGATCTGGGTGCCGCAGCGCCCGCACCTGTGGCGGCAGCCGAAGCTGGTATTCCCGGACATCAGCGACCGTCCGCGTTTCGCGCTGGACAGCTCGGGCGCGGTGGTCAACGGCGACTGCTACTGGATCTCGCTGCCCGATCTGGCGGCCGCGCCCACGGAGGCGACGCGCTTGGCATACCTGCTGATGGGGGTGGCCAATTCGGCGCTCGGATTGCGGTTCTACGACGTGGTCTGCGGCAATCGGTTGTACTCGGGCAGGCGGCGGTGGATCACCCAATATGTGTCACGGCTGCCGGTGCCCGATCCGGCGGCGGCCCGGTCGGCGGGAGTTATCGATCTGGTGCGCGAGTTCGTGGAGGGCCGGGCGCCTGATGCGGCGGCGCGGGCCGAGCTGGACGAGCGAGTGGCCGCCGCGTTCGGCGTCGGATTACGCGTACCTCCGCCTTCGCTGCGGGCAGCCGCGGGCTGAAGAGGGACCGCGTCCGACAGCGCCCATCAGGCGTACCTCCGCCTTCGCTGCGGGCAGGCGCGGGCTGAAGACGGACTGCGTCCGGCAGCGCCCATTAGGCGTACCTCCGCCTTCGCTGCGGCCATGCGCGGGCTGAAGACGGACTGCGTCCGACAGCGCCCATTAGGCGCTGACCCGGACGCCGACCATCGGCAGCAGCGTGCGGCGGGCGAACTCGCGCGCCGCGTTCTGATCGCTGACCGGGATCAGGCCGTCGGGAGTGAGGGCGAGCGACAGCGCCAGCCGGGCCATGATCTCGGCGACCAGATCGGCGTCGAAGTCGTGCGTGCCACCGGCATTCCGTAGCTCGCGCAGCTTCTCGGCCAGGTAGTCGCGGCCGACGGCGAGGATCGGCCCCGCCTCGGTGGTCAGCCGGGGCAGGATCAGGTCCGGCTCGGTGCGCAGCAGTCGGCGCAGCAGTTCGTTGCCCGCGATGGCGCTGATGAACGCGACGAAGATCTCGACGAGCTGATCGTCGTTGCCCGAGACGGTGCGCACCTGCTTCTCGATCGCGGCGACGAAGCGCTGTGCCTCCCGGACGCTGACCGCCTCGACGAGGTCGTTCTTGGATTCGTAGCGCCGGTACAGCGTGGCCGGGCTGATTCCGGCGCGGCGGGCGATCTCGCCCATGCTGGTCCGCTTGATACCGAAGTCCAGGAATGCCGAGAGTGCGCTTTCCAGGAGCTTTTCGCCGTCGGCGACCGGCTTCTCGAGGATGCGCTGCAACATGGGCGAGAGGGTTGGCATCGGATCTCCAGTAGGTTCGGCGCGGTCGCCGGGCCGTGGCCGGTGGGCGCGGCGTCGCGACGGGTGCGGACGGGAATGTCCATTATTTCATTGGGTGGACGCCGCGTGACCCGGCATTGCCCGAGGAGCGGCCGGATGGGAGTGGGCCGCGCGTCCAGATTCGGCTCACCAGCCTGTGGTCGTGTCCGGCCGCGACTCCGGCCGGTCCGGAAGGGGTTGGGCCATGGGGTATTTCGCGAATCGTGTGGTGGCGGTCACCGGCGCGGGTTCGGGCATCGGCCGGGCATTGGCGGGCGCGGGGGCATCGCCGGCGCTGTCGGAGAAGTCGGCGGATGCCGTGGCCGAGACGGGGTGTTGTGCGCGGCCGTGGGCCGGGAGCCGTCGGTGAGCACGGTGGACGTCACCGATCGGGCGGCGGTGTTCGCGTACGCGGAGCGGACCGTCGCGCGGTTCGGACGGGTCGAAGCGCTGTTCAACAACGCGGGCATCCTGCACGTCGGCGGCGTGCTGGAGTCGCCCTTCAGCGACTTCGAACAGGTGATGGCCGTCGACTTCTGGGGTGTGGTCAACGGGACCAAGGCGTTCCTGCCCCATCTGCTGGCCGCCGATCGCGCGCATGTCGTCAATATGTCCTCGGCCTTCGGGCTGGTGGCCGTCGCGCGGCACGCGCCGTACAACGCGGCGAAGTTCGCCGTACGCGGTTTCACCGACTCGCTGCGCCAGGACATGCGTGCGGCGGGCGGCTCGGTGCGGGTCACCGGGGTTTATCCCGGCGGCGTGCTCACCGGGATCGCCCGGTCGGCGAGCGTCGCGCCGGGCGTCGACGCGGAAGCGGTGGTGCGCCGATTCGAGGAACATGTGGCGCGGACCAGCCCGGCAGCCGCTGCGCGGACCATTCTGCGCGGCGCTGCGCGCGGCGAGGCGAAAGTCCTGGTCGGAATCGATGCCATCGCTGTGGACCTGGTCACACGAATGGCGGGGTCGTACCACGAGAAGGTGCTGGACATGGTATTCCGGTCCTGACCGCACGCGGGACGCGCGGTCAGGGACGGGGAGGGCGAAATGAGAACCAGCCGAGCATATTACGAGTTACGGTGGACCGCCGATGCTGGCGTGCGGGGGCGCGTATGGTGACGAAATGGCTGCTGCTGGAGTGCTTTTCGGGTCAGCCGGGGCGAGTGATCGCCGTGGGGTCCGCGCCGAAGGCGTTCGTACCGCTGAGCAACATCGTGCGTAATCCGCTGGCGCGGGCCGACGCGGAGTCGGCGCTGCGGCGGGCGTGCGCCACCGGTGTGCCGGTCGCGTGCGTCTCCGGCGACGGGCGGCGCACGGTGCGGGCCGAGCCGCTGCTCATCGTGCCGGGGCGGGCGCATGCCGTACGACTGTGGGTGGGCCCGCGGCAAGAGCCGGTCGCGGCGGCCGACCCGATGGGGGCGTGGTACTTCGATCTCACGACCAACCGCTCGGTGCGCAGTATCGACCTGCTGGACCTGTACGGCGTCGCGCCGGAGAACCGGTCCGCCGAGCTGGCCATCGCGGGCGCGTTCACCCGGTTGGTCGCCAACCGCGACGAGAGCGAGGCGCTGGCCAAGATCGTCAACTCGGCGCCGGGCACCGAGCATCAGGCGGTCTGGACCATCCGGCGCGACGACGACGCCTTGCGCGCCGGGCATTTCGCCTGCCGGATCGTCGCCGAGCCGGACGACGCGGGCGAGCCTCATGTGCTGCTGCGCGGGGTGACCCAGGACATCGGCGCGGCCACCGCCGTCTCCGCCGCTCCACCGCCGACGATCCTGGAGTACGCGGTGCTGGAGGCCGCCACCGAACCCGGCGAGTACCGCGCGATCGTCGATCTGCGCTCGTTGCGGCTGATCCGGTGGATCGGCCCGCCCATGCCGGACGTCGCCTGGGCGGATCTCCCGGGGCAACCGAGGCCGCAGATTCATCCGGATGATCTGGCGACCGCGCGAACCATGTCGCGAGATCTGGCGCGGCATCGCACCGAGGGGACGGTGCGCCTGCGCCGGGTCGACGGCGGCTGGCAAACGGTACGAATTCGGGCCGCGTTGATGGCGCTGGATCAGCACACCACGGCCGGACTCGCCACGCTCACCGCGGCATCGTGATCCGCGGTGAGCGTGGCGTCGAAGTCATTGGCGCGGCAGATCCAGCTCGGCCATTTCCTTCTCGATCGCGTTCGCGGCGAAATCCACACCGCGAGAACGTAATTCATGAACCCGGCGCTGGAGTGCCTCGACTCCCCCCGGTTGGGCCGCGATGTCGGCGACGCTGATCCGGCCCTTGGGCCCGTGCACACCCGACTGCACGTACGACACCGTGATACCTCCTGCCTGCACGCTCGCCCACCCATCGACCCGGGTGGGTTCACCACTGCGCTACAAGTCGCACGACAACCGTGTCGACAGGAGAGCCCGGGTCGCCGGGCACGCTGGCTGAATGCTATCAGCGATCTCTCATGGACACTTGATCAGTGTGTCCTGTTTCACACCTCATTCGCCGTGCGATGTTGGGCTGTATTTGCTAGGTAGACAGTCGCATTCAGGCGAATGCGATCTTGCTCCTCGGCGCCGAGTTCCCGGCGCACCTTGCCGGGCACGCCCGCCACGAGCGAACCGGGCGGAATCCGCGCGCCCTCCGGGATCAGCGCGTTGGCCGCGATCAGGCTGCCCGGTCCGACCACCGCGCCGTTGAGGATGGTGGCGCCCATGCCGACGAGCACGTCGTCGCCGATCGTGCACCCGTGCAGGATCGCGTTGTGCCCTACCGAGACCCCCGTGCCGACGGTCAGCGGGAAGCCCGGGTCGGCGTGCAGCACGCTGCCGTCCTGGATATTGCTGCGCGCGCCGACCTCGATGGTCTCCAGGTCGCCGCGCAGCACCGCGCTGTACCAGACGCTGACCTCGGCGCCGAGCCGTACACGGCCGATCACGGTGGCGTTGGGCGCGATCCACGCGCTCTCTTCGATCTCCGGCGCATGCTCGCCCAGCTGAATCCGCATGGCCACGAACTTAGCGGGCCCGGCTCTGCGGGCCACCCACGGCCCGTCCGGGTCAGTTCTGCCCTTGGAAGCTGGTGCGATGGGCGGCGGGACTGGTGCCGAGGATGCGGTGGAAGTGGTGGCGCAGGCTCACCGCCGTCCCGAATCCGGTGTCGACCGCGATGCGTTCCACGGTGTCGGTGGTGGATTCGAGCAGTAGCCGCGCGCGATCGGTGCGCTGGAGCAGCAGCCACTGCTGGGGGCTGGTGCCGGTGCGGTCGCGAAAGCGGCGGGTGAAGGTGCGCCGCGACATGAGCGCGACGCGGGCCCAGCCGTCCAGGTCGACCGGGTCGCCGAGATGGGTGCGCGCCCAGACCATGGCGCGCTCGATCGGATCGTCGTCGGCGGCGTCGGGCACCGCGACGGGGATGTACTGCGCCTGGGAGCCGCTGCGATGCGGGGCGGTGACCAGCGACCTGGCCAGTTCGGTGGCGGCTTTGCTGCCGAGATCACCGCGGACCAGATGCAGGCAGCAGTCCAGCGCCGCGGCCACCCCGGCGGAGGTCACGACGTCGCCCAGATCCGACCACAGCGTGTCGGCGCGGACCCGGACCGCGGGGAACGCGCGGGCGAGCTCGGCGGCGGAGGCCCAATGCGTGGTGATCTCGCGGCCGTCGGCCAGTCCGCTGGCGGCCACCGCCCAGGAACCCAGGCACAGCCCGACGATCCTTGCGCCGTCGGCGTGCGCGGTGCGCAGGGCATCGCGCACGCCGGCGGACAGCGGTGCGCCGAGTCGCCAGCTCGGGATCACGACGGTGCCGGCCCGCGTCAGCGTCTCGAGTCCGTGCTGGACGTGGATATCGAATCCGGCAGGCGTGCGGACTGTTCCGGGCCGCTCGGCGCACACGTCCACCTGATACGGCGCGGGCCCTTCGACGCCGACCCGGCCGAAAACGAGGCTGGGCACCGACAGATGGAAGGGGCTGACTCCGTCGAACGCCAGGACGGCTACCGTACGCATGGCCCGATCTTAACGGTAAGCGGCTCACGGGCCACTGTCTTGTGGCGGGTGGGCGGGACAAGATCAACGGCATGAGCGAGACGATCGAACGCACCGGCCTGGAACTCCTGCACATCGGCGGTCCCACGGTGCGGTTCCGCTACGCGGGCCGCACCTGGCTGACCGACCCCACCTTCGACGAGCCGGGGGATTACCCGGGACCCATCACATTGCACAAACTCCTCGGGCCCGCCGTGTCGCTGGCGGAAGTCGGTCCCGTGGACGTCGTATTGCTCTCGCACGACGAACACGCCGACAACCTCGACGACTCCGGCCGGAAGTTGCTGACCACGGTGCCGACCGTGCTGTCCACGCCCGGTGCGGCGACCCGGATCGAAGGAGTGCGCGGGCTGGCGAACTGGGAGACGGTGACGGTGCACGGCGTGCAGGTGACCGGCGTGCCCGCCCTGCACGGTCCCGAAGGTTGCGAGCCGTTCAGCGGCGTCGTCACCGGGTTCGTGCTGCGCGCCGAAGGCGAACCGACGGTGTACGTCTCGGGTGACAACGCCTCCGTCGAGCTGGTACGGCAGATCGTCGAACGGATCGGCCGCATCGACATCGCCGTGCTCAACGTGGGCGCCGCGAACGTCGGCCGTTTCGGCGACACCGACGTCACCCTGAACGCGCGCACCGCGCTGGAGGCGGCCGAAGCGCTCGGTGACGCGGTGATCGTGCCCGTCCACGCCGAAGGCTGGGCGCACTTCAGCGAGACGCTCGACTACCTGGGCCATGTCTTCCGTTACGGCGGCCGCACCGAGCAGTTGCGGATACCGCCGCTGGGACGTACCACCACCGTATGAGACGGGTCGTCCGAACTCAGCTGGGCAACGTGCCGAGAAACTCACCCGGCGCGCGCGGCTCGGGTGGTCGCCGTGCGCGTTCGGCGCGTCGGTCGTGGCGTCGGCCCCGCGCCGGGGCCACGATGGCGGTATGAGGATCGGAGTTCCACAGGAGGTCAAGGATCAAGAGTTCCGGGTAGCCCTGACTCCGGCGGGCGCCGGGGAACTGACCGGGCACGGACACGACGTGCTGGTGCAGGTGGGCGCGGGCGTCGGATCGGGATTTCCCGACGCCGACTACGCCGCGGTGGGGGCCCGCCTGGTCCCCGACGCCGACCAGGTGTGGCGGGAAGCGGATCTGGTGTTGAAGGTGAAGGAGCCGATCGCGCAGGAGTATCCGCGGATGCGCCGTGGGCAGGTGTTGTTCACCTTCCTGCACTTGGCGGCGTCGCGCGAATGCACCGACGCCGTGTTGCGCTCGGGCATCACCGCCATCGCCTACGAGATGGTGCGCGCCGCCGACGGGTCGCTGCCCCTGCTGGCTCCGATGAGCGAGATCGCGGGCAAACTCGGCGCCCAGGTCGGCGCGTATCACCTGATGGCGCCGCTCGGAGGCGCCGGACTGCTGCCCGGCGGCGTCCCCGGCGTGCGCCCGGCGGAAGTGGTCGTGCTCGGCGGCGGCGTCGCGGGGTCGAACGCGGCCGCGGTCGCCGTCGGCATGGGAGCGCGCGTCAGCGTGCTGGACACCAACCTGCATCGGCTGCGCGAACTCGACGCTCGCTTCGACGGGCGGATCGCCACCGTCGCGTCGAACGCCACGGAGGTCAGGCGCGCGGTGTTGTCGGCGGATCTGGTGATCGGCGCGGTGCTGGTGCCCGGTGCGCGTGCGCCGGAGCTGGTCTCCGATGAGCTCGTCGGCGGTATGCGCCCCGGCGCGGTGCTGGTGGACATCTCCATCGACCAGGGCGGCTGCTTCGCCTCGGCCCACCCGACGACGCACGCGAATCCGACCTTCCGGGTGGCGGATTCGCTGTTCTACTGCGTCGCCAACATGCCGGGCGCGGTGCCGCACACCTCGACCATCGCGCTCACCAACGCGACCCTGCCCTACGTGCGGGCGATCGCCGAACTCGGCTGGCAGGAGGCATGCGCCCGGCACCCCGATCTCGCGCACGGGCTCACCGCGGACGCCGGGCGGCTGCTGTCGGCCGAAGTCGCAGCCGCGCACGGGTACTCGCGGCCGCTCGGCGTCGCGGGCTGACTACTCCCGCTCGGTGCGGCTTCCGCCCAGGTGCCAGTCGGGCTCACCGGTGGTGGGCAGGTCGCGCAACTTGTCGGGGTTGCGGACCACGTCGATCGCGACGATGCGGCCGTCGTCGACGGTGAAGGAGAAGACGCCCGTGTGGGTGCCGTCGAAGACCACCAGTCCGGGCTGGCCGTTGACCAGCACCGCACGGCCCCAGCCGCCCGCCACTTGGTACCAGCCGAGCAGCAACTTGGCCACGAGCTCGGCGCCGTGCACGGGCTGCCGGATAGCGGGCACCTTGCCGCCGCCGTCGGCGGTCAGGCTGACGTTCGTGTCCAGGACGCCGAGCAGGGCGCCGAGGTCGCCGGAACGCCACGCCAGCGCGAAGGCCGACACCACCTTCTTCTGCTCGTCGGGGGAGGCGGGAAAGCGCGGGGTGCCCTGCTCGACGTGTTTGCGTGCGCGGGAAGCCAGCTGGCGGACGGCGGCCGGGGTGCGGCCGACCACTTCGGCGACTTCGGGGCCGCTCATGCCGAAGACGTCCTGGAGTACGAACGCGGTGCGCTCGGCGGGCGACAGCGACTCGAGCACGACCAGCAGCGCGGTGGTGACCCGCTCGTCCTGGGTGATCCGGTCGGCGGGGTCGTCCCAGCTGGTCACCTCCGGCTCCGGCAGCCATTCGCCCACGTACTGTTCGCGGCGCACGCGGGCCGAGCCGAGGTGGTCGAGAGCGAGCCTGCCGGTGACGGTGGACAGCCAGGCCCGCAAGTTGTCGATCTCTCCGGCGGTGCCCGTCTCGTACTGGCGCTGCAACCGCAACCAGGCCTCCTGCACGACGTCGTCGGCGTCACTGAGACTGCCCAGTGTGCTGTAGGCGAGCCTGCGCAGATACGGGCGGTGCTCCTCGAACCGCCGAGCCAGCTCGGCCTGGTCGAGGTGCTCGGGGGAAGGCTGTTCGGAAGTCACGTCTGTTCGCCGTTCGTCGTTCGGGCCCCGCCGGGGCGAGTCTATGGATGCGTCACCAGGTCGACGACGCAGGGGCGCGGAGTGTGACACGGCCGGGTCGTGCGGGACGGTCGCCGCCCGCCCGATAGTGTCGCCGAGTGCAGAAGGGGACCGCCACCGCGCTCGGGTTGCTGCTCGGATTCGCGCTCGATCGAGCGTTCGGTGATCCGCGGCGGTGGCACCCGGTGGCCGGATTCGGTTCGGCGGTGGCGGCTTTGGAGTCGGTGACCTATGCCGACCGGCGCGCCGCGGGGCTGGTGCACGAGGCGCTGGCCGTCGGTGCCGTGGTCGGACTCGGCGTGGCCGTGCGCCGCGGCGGCGTGGTCGCGACCGCCGCCGCGACCTGGACCGTGCTGGGGGGCCGGAGTCTGGCCCGAACCGGTCGCCGGATGGCCGATCGCCTGGCGGGGGGCGATCTCGACGGCGCCCGCGCGCTGCTGCCCTCGCTGTGCGGCCGCGACCCGCAGGCGCTCGACGCGGACGGTCTCGCCCGCGCGGCCTTGGAGTCCATCGCCGAGAACACCTCCGACGCGGCCGTCGCCCCGGTGGTGTGGGGAGCGGTGGCCGGCGTTCCGGGTTTGCTCGGATATCGCGCGGTCAACACGCTGGACGCGATGATCGGCTACCGCAACGAGCGCTACCGGCAATTCGGCTGGGCCGCCGCGCGCGTCGACGACGTGGCCAACCTGATCCCGGCGCGCGTCACCGGTTTGCTCACCGCGGTGCTCGCACCCTCGATCGGCGGAAGGCCCGCTGCCGCCCTGGCCGTGTGGCGCCGGGACGCCGCCGGGCATCCCAGCCCCAACGCGGGCGTGGTCGAAGCGTCGATGGCCGGGGCGCTCGGCGTCCGGTTGGGTGGCCGCACCGAGTACCCGCACGGTGTGGAGATGCGCCCGGTCCTCGGTGACGGCCCAGCTCCGACCGTGCACGACTTGCGCCGCGCCGTACGCCTTTCCGAGGCCGTGCAACTCACCGCCACCCTGATCGCCGCCGCCGTCGCCGTGACGAGGCGCTGAGTGGTCCGCTGACCCGCGCCGCCGCGGCGGGCGGCCAGCGCACCGGCGGCCATAGCCGCTCGCGATCGCCCGGTGGTGGCGGTCACCTGCCGCACCGTGCGCACCGATCGGCGGGCGACGGTGCCGCCGACTGCCCGCACCCGCGTTCCGGCTCGGATAGGGTCGGCGGGTGCGAATCGGGCTCATGACCATCGTGGTGGCGGAGTACGACGCCGCGATCGACTTCTTCGTCGACTCGTTGGGATTCGAACTGATCGAGGACTCAGCGGCTCGCACGAATGACGGCCGCCCGAAACGGTGGGTGGTCGTGCGGCCACCCGGCGCCGAAACCGGCATATTGCTGGCCCGCGCCGACGGTGCGCGGCAAGCCGCGGTGATCGGACAGCAGGTCGCGGGCCGCGTCGGGTTCTTCTTGCAGGTCGAGGACTTTCGGTCGGCGTACGACCGAATGGTCTCGCGCGGTGTCGAGTTCGTCGGCGCGCCACGGAGCGAGCCATACGGGCAGGTGGCGGTCTTCCTGGACATCGCTGGGAACCGGTGGGATCTGCTCGGCCCGGCTCAGCCGTAGTGCGAATCGTCCGGTGTCGCGTCGAGCAGGTCCGGCCGCGACCATGCCGGGATCAACCGCGGCCGCGGCCGTAGCGGTCGGCGAGGCGCGCTTCCGTGGTCGGTACGGCGGGCACGCTGGGAGCCGCCGACGGAGCCTGCTCGGACCCGGCCGGTTCGGTGCCTGACGTGGCCTCGGGCGATTCTGCGGCGGAGCTCTTTTCTTTCCTTCGTTCCCGGATCTCGGCGTAAATGAAATAGCCGAGGCCGAGGGGGGCCATGATGCCGAAGGCCAGCCATTGCAGGCCATAGGACAAATAGGGGCCCGCATCGAGCTGGGGGAGCGGCGTCGGAGTGAACGCGCCCGGTTGGTTTTCACTCAGTTGCAGGTAGCCGCCGCGCTCTCCGCCGGTCGGCACGGCGGTCAGGGACTGTTGCAGGACCGCCGTCTCCTGGGCGGTGTCGATGGAGTACACCTGGCGATAGCCGTCCTGGACGCTCGGGTCCTTGCCGGGCGTGACCCCTTCGGACATCCGGACCCTGGCCTCGATGCGCTGCGGCCCCGCGGGGGGCTCGGGGATCTGCGGCGGCCGCGTGCCGTCGACCGCCGCCACCAGCCCGCGGTCGACGAGCAGTACGCGCCCGTCGTCCAACCGGAACGTCGTGAGCACCGCGTAACCCGGAGCGCCGTCGAGATGGCGCAGCCGCACCAGCGCCGTCGAGTCCGGCACATAACTGCCGGAGGCGGTGACACGCCGCCACTCGGTGTGCTCGCTCCCCGCACCGGAGAGCACGGTGGCGACGTCGACGGGCTCGGCCTTCACCGAGTCGGCGATCAACTGGTTGCGGTGCGAGGTGGCGGTGTTCTTGCCGAGTTGCCACGGCGCGAGCACGGTGAAGCACAGGTAGGCGAATGCGGCGACCAGCACCGCCAGGATCAGCCAGCTGGGGCGAAGCAGGAAGGTCAGTCTGCGCATCAGGATCGCTCGTCGGAGACGAGGCGCGGGTCGGGCGGTTCGGCGGCGGCCAGTTCGGCGCGCACCCAGTCGAGCAGGCCGGGGACGGCGGCCTCGATCTGGGTGCGCACGAGTTCGAAGTCCGCCGCGTCGCCGTAGTAGGGATCGGCCACGTCCTGACCGTCGGCGTCCGGGTCGAAGGCGCGCAGCAACCGCAGCCGCTCGGCCGGGATGCCCAGGCGGGCGAGGTCGCGCTGGTGCGAGCTGTCCAGCGCGATCACCAGGTCCGCGTCACTGTGCTCGGCGCCGAACGCCGCGGCGACGTGACCGGTCGGGTACCCGTATTTGCGCAGGGTCGCGCTGGTGCGCGGGTCGGCGTCGTCGCCCACGTGCCACGAACCGGTGCCCGCGCTGCTCACCCGCACCCGATTGGCCAGGCCGGCCCGGTACAGGTGCGAGGCGAAGATCTTTTCCGCCATCGGAGAGCGGCAGATGTTGCCGGTACAGACGAACGAGACGTGCAGCTGGCCCACGCCTGCCATTCTGGCCGGTCCCGCCCCGGCGCCGCCACGTAGGGTGTGGTCTCGTGGCCGAGGACACCGTCGATCGAGCGAAACTGCGCCACCACGGCGACGTGGACGCACGTCCGGGCATGCTCGATTTCGCGGTGAACGTGCAGGGAGCCGCACCGCCGGAATGGCTGCGGCGGCGATTGGCCGCGCGCCTGTCCGATCTGGGGCGTTATCCGAGCGCCGAGGACGCCGAAGCCGCCCGCCGCGCGATCGGGGCCCGGCACGGCCGCGATCCCGGGGAGGTGCTGCTGCTGGCCGGCGCGGCGGAAGGCTTCGCCGTGCTGCCCCGCCTCGCGCCGCGGTCGGCCGCGGTGTTGCATCCGTCGTTCACCGAGCCCGAACTCGCGCTCCGGGAAGCGGGCGTTCCCGTCACCAGGGTGATTCTGGAACCGCCCTACCGGCTCGATTCCGCCGTGGTGCCCGCCGGAGCCGATCTGGTGGTGCTCGGGAACCCCACCAACCCGACCTCGGTACTGCACCCGGCCGCCGCAATCCGCGCCCTGCGCAGGCCCGGGCGCGTCATCGTGGTCGACGAGGCCTTCGCCGACGCGGTGGCCGGTGAGCCGGAATCCCTCGCCGCCGACCCCGCGCCCGACCTGCTCGTCCTGCGCAGCCTCACCAAGACGTGGGCGCTGGCGGGGCTGCGCTGCGGTTATTTCCTCGGCGCGCCCGAGGTGCTGGCGCGCCTCGGCCACGGGCGACCGCACTGGCCGCTGGGCACCCTGCAACTGGAGGCGATCACCGCGACCGCGAGCCCGGCCGCCGTGGCCGAGTCGCAGCGCCGCGCCGAAACGCTCGCCGTGCACCGTGCCGCGATGATCGAGCGCCTGAGCGGCCTCGGCGTGGCGGTCCACACTCCGGCGGAAGGCCCGTTCCTGCTGCTGCGCGTGACGGACGGTGAATTGCTGCGCAAACACCTGGCCGCGGAGGGGATCGCGGTCCGGCGCGCGGACACCTTCCCAGGCCTGGGCCCGGAACACCTGCGCGTCGCGGTCCGCGGCCCCGCGGAGGTCGATCGGCTGGTCGCGGCGATCCGATCGGCGGATGTCCGGTGAGCACGAGGCTGCGGCCGTGCCGCGCCGATCATCGATCCGATCCCACGCGCAGGCGCACTGGCCGGACGGAGAATTCGCGTGTCGGACGTCTCGCGGCCGGTGGCCGATCTCCACGACTCGGCGACGACCCGCTGTCGAGTCGGCCGGAATTCCGCCGCATGGTGGTCGCCGCACCGGGCATCCGGGCGAACAAAAGTCCGGCCCCGCTCACCACGACGGACGCGGTGTCCGTGGCGCTGGACTGTGCCCTTCGTACCGTCCGACCACGCGAATCACCTGCACGAGGCGGGCGAGCGCACGCAGCCACGCAGGCACGTCCGGCGGTGAATCCACTGCCGCACAGTGCGGAACCGAAGCGAAGGAAGGTGGACGATGACCACGCTCGCGGATCTCATCGGGGCGCTCGACGCGGCCTACCCGCCCGCGCTGGCCGAGCCGTGGGACTCGGTCGGCCTGGTCTGCGGTGACCCGGCCGAGGAGCTGACCCGGGTGCTGTTCGCGGTGGACGCGACCGCCGCGGTCGTCGACGAGGCGATCGACTGGCGTGCGCAGGCGCTGGTGGTGCACCACCCGTTGCTGCTGCGCGGCGTCGACACCGTCGCGGCGAGCACGCCGAAAGGCGCGCTGCTGCACCGACTGATCCGTTCGGGCTGCGCGCTGTTCACCGCGCACACGAACGCCGACTCCGCCGATCCCGGCGTCTCCGACGCGCTCGCCGCGGCCATCGGCCTGACCGTGACCGGCCCGCTGGACTCCAAACCCGAAGCGGCCGTGGACAACTGGGTGATCCAGGTGCCGCGCACGCACACCGACGCGGTGCTCGCCGCGCTCTTCGCCGCCGGCGCGGGCGCGAGCGGGCACTGTTGCGATCGTGCGGTGCGTGTGCCCGCGACCGGCCAGTTCCGTCCCGAAGCCGCGGAACAAGGCTCCCTGACCGAACTCCAGTACGTCGAGGAGGAGCGGATCGAGGTGGCCGCCCCGCCCGCCGCGCGCTCGGCCGTGCTCGCCGCGCTGCGGGCCGCGCATCCCGGTGACGACCCGGTGTATCACATCGGCGAACGCGCCCAGCTGCCGTCGTCGCTCGGCATCGGCCGGATCGGCACCCTGCCGCAACCGGAATCTTTGCGCGACTTCACCGATCGCGTGGCCCGCGCCCTCCCGCCCACCGCGTGGGGCGTACGCGCCGCGGGCGACCCGGATCGCACCGTCTACACGGTCGCGGTGTGTGGCGGCGCGGGTGACTCCTATCTGAACAGGGCCGGCGGGCTGGGTGTCGATGTGTATCTCACCTCCGACCTGCGCCACCACCCGGTCGACGAGCACCTGCGCAAAGGCGGGCCCGCCTTGGTGGACGCCGCGCACTGGGCGACCGAATTCCCGTGGTGCGCGCAGGCGGAAGGGATCGTGCGAACCGCCCTGCCCGGCCTGGAGACCAGGGTGTCCACGCTGCGCACCGACCCGTGGACGATGCGCGCGCCCGGCTGAGCGTCGCACGTCCGCGTCCGAACCCGTTGTCTCGGCGACGAACTGGCAACGGCGTGTCGGGGCGTGTCCGTGCCGGGCCGGGAAAGGTTGGGCGGTTCGGGTGAATCGAGTAGTTCGCGCGGGGTACAACTACCGCATGAACTTCCCGGTTGATTTCGGGCTCGTGCAGATCGGGCTGATCCTGCTGCTGGTCGTCGGTGTAGCGCTGATCGTCTCCGGTCTGATCGCGGCGCGCCGGGTGGGCATGCGGCCGCTGCTCGCGCGGGGGACGGGCGGGCTCGCGCTGCTGCTGGTCGCCGCGGTGCTGCTGTGGATCGCGACGCTGCTGCAGACGTATCTGGGATTGACCGGCGAGATCAAGGCGGCGCACGTGGTGGCCAAGCCGGTGGCGGGGCAGGAACACCTGCTGGATGTCGACCTCACCCTGTACGGCGACGACGACCACCCCGAACAGCGGCTCACCCACCGGGTCGAAGGCGACATGTGGGTACTGCAAGCGGGCCTCGTCGAGTTGGAGCCGTGGGTGAACGCTCTGGGCTTTCACTCCGGCTACCGGATCAGCCGCCTGTACGGTCAGCGTCTGGACGGCGTCGCGACCAAACAGAACCAGATCTTTCTCAACGACGGCGACCGCGACTTCTTCGCCGACATGCGTGCCGGCCGCTGGTGGACCCAGCCGTTCGTGCGCTCCGCCTACGGCAACGCGGTGATCGCGGTGCCCGGCGAATACGACGTCTACATCTCCCGCGACGCCATCAAAACTCGCACGGTCGGCGGCTGACGCCGGTCCGCCGATCCGGCGGGGTACGGTTGAACACCAGTCCCGTCCCACCCCGTCCAGGAGTTTGTCCGCGTTGAATGTCGAACCCCCGATCCAGGCCGAGCTGCTGCGGCTCGCCGCCGTCGACGCCGAGCTGACCCGGATCGCGCACCGCCGCACCGTGCTGCCCGAGCAGCAGGAGGTGGCGCGGCTGGAGGCCGAGCGCAACGCGCACTCCGACGCCGCGGTGGCCGTGGAGATCGTGCTGGACGATCTCGACCGCGACATCCGCAAGCTGGAGGGCGAGGTCGAGGCGGTGCGCAAGCGCGAGGAGCGTGACAAGAGTCTGCTCACCGCGGGAACCGTGAACGCCAAACAGCTTTCGGAGATCCAGCATGAGCTGGGGAGTCTGGAGCGCCGCCGCTCCGTGCTGGAGGACGAGCTGCTCGAGGTGATGGAGCGGCGCGAGGCCTCGGCCGCCGATCACGAGCACGCGGGCGCGCGGTTGAGCAAGACCGACGAGGAACTCGCCGATGCCAGGCGACAGCGGGACGAGGCGCTCGCGGATCTGGACGTGGCGCAGACGCGCTGCGAGACCGATCGCGCCGGTGTGGTGGCGAAGCTGCCCGGCGAACTGCTGGCGATCTACGACCGTCAGCAGGAGCAGCACGGCGTCGGCGCGGCCCTGTTGCAGGCGCGCCGTTGCGGCGCGTGCCGCATCGAACTCGATCGCGGCGAGATCGCCCGTATCGCCAAGACCGCTCCCGACGTGGTCGTGCGCTGCCCGGAGTGCGGCGCCATCCTGGTCCGGACCAGGGAATCGGGGCTGTGAGTTCGCCGCGACCGGTTGCCGGGGAGATGCGATGAGCTTCCCCGAGGTGATCGTCGAGGCCGACGGCGGCTCGCGGGGCAATCCCGGTCCGGCCGGGTACGGCGCGGTGGTCTACGACGCCGATCACGTCCGGGTGCTCGCCGAGCGTAGGGAGTTCCTCGGCATCGCCACCAACAACGTCGCCGAATATCGCGGGCTGATCGCCGGGTTGGCGGCGGCCGCGGAGCTGGGCGCCGAATCGGTCGTGGTGCGGATGGATTCCAAGCTGGTCGTCGAGCAGATGTCCGGTCGCTGGAAGATCAAGCACGCGGCCCTGATCCCGCTCGCCGACCAGGCCCGCAGGATCGCGGCCGGGTTCGCCCGGGTGAGTTACTGCTGGATCCCGCGCGCGCAGAACTCGCATGCCGACCGGCTCGCGAACGAGGCTATGGACGCCGGAGCCGACGTGGACGAGGGCCGTGCCCCGGCCGCAGGCACCCGGTCGGTGGAGGCCGCCGATCCGGCTCTCGCGCACACCGAGCGCGATCTGCCGAGCTGGATCGACGAAGCCAAGGAAGCGAACGCCGAGCAGTCGAAGCCCGCGCAGCACGGTCCCGGCTGGACCCGTGCCACCGGTAGGCCCACGCGTTTGCTGCTGCTTCGCCACGGCCAAACCGAGTTGTCGGTGCAACGCCGCTATTCCGGTCGCGGCAATCCGCCGCTCACCCCGCTGGGCCGCGAGCAGGCCGCGCGCGCCGCGAAGATGCTGGCCGCCAAAGGCGGCATCGCCGCGGTGGTCAGCTCTCCGCTCGGCCGGGCCAGGGAGACCGCCGAGGCGGCCGCCGCCGCGCTCGGGGTCCCGGTCGAGATCCACGAGGGGTTGATCGAGACCGACTTCGGCGCGTGGGAGGGGTTGACCTTCGCGGAGGCCGCGCAACGCGATCCGGATCTGCACGCCCGCTGGATCGGTGATCCCACCGTCGCCGCGCCCGGTGGGGAGAACTTCGAGGAGGTCCGCGCGCGGGTGGACGCGGCTCTGCGCGACCTGCTCGAGCGGTATCCCGGCGCCAATGTGGTCGTGGTCAGTCATGTGACCCCGATCAAGACGCTGCTGCGGCTGGCCCTCGATGCCGGCCCGTCGCTGCTGTATCGCTTGCATCTGGATCTGGCGTCGCTGTCGATAGCCGAGTTCTATCTCGACGGCGGGTCTTCGGTGCGTCTGGTGAACGATACGTCCTACCTCTGAAGCCGACGACAAGCCCGATTCGAGGGCGAACGCGGTGCGTGGAGGGCGAATTATGCCTCATTGCAACACATTTCCGTTTCACAATCGCGCGATGCGGTGAATCTCACTTCAACTCGGCCTTGCGCGCCGAGTAGCGGTAGGCTTCCGGACGGTCAGGCACAGGCGTCCTAGCTGCCTGCCTGGTCGGGGTCGACGCAGTGACCTCGGTCAGTGCTGCTCAGCGGGACGGTTTCGCGCGGGCAGAGTGGCCCGCGGGCCGCGTCGCGGCGGGAACACCTGTGCCGTCGAGTGGTTCGATGAGAGTGCAGGTTCGATGAGCAGTCCGATCAAGGTTGTCGTTCTCGGGGCAGGGATCGGAGGACTCACCACCGCGGCCGCCCTGCGGCATGCGGGATTCGGCGTCGAACTATACGAAGCGGCCCCGGAACTGCGGGCCGAGGGCTTCGGACTTTCCGTGCAGGCCAACGGAATCAACGCACTGCGCACGTTGGGTCTCGGCATCGACGAGCAGCTGCTCGAACGCGGCGGCCGGGTCGAGACCTTCCGTTTCTGCAACCCCGACGGCAGCCCGATCCGGGTGCTCCCGGTGCATCGGCTCGACGCCCAGCTCGGCGCACCCGCCGTGGCGCTGCACCGCACCGACCTGCACGACGTGCTGCTGAACGCGATCGGCGACACGCCGACTTTCGTCGGCGCGCAGGCCACCTGCTTCGTCGACGACGGCCAGCACGTGCGCGTCGAGTTCGCCGACGGCCGGGTCGCCGAGGGTGATCTGCTCGTGGGCGCCGACGGTATCCACTCGGTGGTGCGCGCCCAGTTGCACGGTCGCGCCGAGCCGCGGCCCGGCGATTTCGTCTGCTGGCTGGCCTGCATCCCGTTCGAGCACCCCAATGTCGCGCGCGGGTTGTCGGCGCACTTCTGGGGCACCGGAATGCGTTTCGGCATCCACGACATCGGTCACGGCCGGGTGTACTGGTGGGGTACCAAGACGCTGCCCGCCGACGAGGCCGCCAACTGGCAGGGCGGCAAGGAAGACCTACTGCGCTTGTACGCCGACTGGGCGCCGGAGGTGCGCGCCTGCATCGAGCAGACCGACGAAGCGGCGATCCTGGCCGTGCCCGCGCAGGACCGCCCGCCGCTGGCGCAGTGGGGCCGCGGCCGGGTGACGCTGCTCGGCGACGCGGCGCACCCGATGCTGCCCAGTCTCGGCCAGGGCGCCAACGCCGCGATCGAGGACGCGGTGGTGCTGGCCACTGTGCTGCGCAACTCCCTGGATCCGGTCGCGGGCCTGCGTCGTTACGAGAAGTTGCGCGCCGACCGCACCGCCATGTTCGTGAACGGATCGGCTTCGCTGGCGAAGATCGAGCAGACCACCGACCCGCGCCTGGTGCGGGTGCGCGACACCTACTTCCGCCACGCGCCCACCGAATTCTTCCTGCGTGAACTCGGCAAACCGATGTCGTTCCCGGCGCCGGACGGGCCGACGGCGCGGCTGCCGCGTCCGCTCTCGCCGGTCGAGCGCTGGCACTGGATCGCCGATCAGCTGGCACCGCTGCACATCCTGTCGCGGGTGCGAATTCGTGGCCACGTCGAAGCCGACCGGATTCGCGCCGGCTTGGACGAAGTGCAGCGCCGACATCCGCTCTTGCGGGTCGCCGTCGCCGCCGAACCGGACGGCACCGCACCGCGTTTCGTGCCGGTGCAAGCGCCGATCCCGCTGCGCGTGATCGAATCCGAGGACAGCACGAACTGGCTGACCGAGGCCGACGAGGTGGAGCTGCGCGAGCCCTTCGACTGGCGTACCGGCCCGCTGGCCAGGGCGGTGCTGATCAAGGAGACCGACGGCACCAACGAGCTGATCGTCACGCTGCACTACGCCATCGCCGACGGCGAGAGCGCGTTGTCGGTGGCCAAGCAGGTGCTCCAAGTGGCCGCGGGAGAAGGCGGCGATTTCGCGCCCGCGCCGGTCCGGCCTGGACCGGAGGAGCTGTTCCCGCCGCGCTTCCAGGGGGCGGGCGGTGCGTTGCGCACCGCGGGATCGTTTCTGCGGGACCAGAAGTCGCAGCTGCGCAAGCCGCGCAGGCTGGAGCCGACCAGGCTCGCCCCGCCCGCACAGCGGCGCAGCCGGGTGGTACACCGCAGCCTCGACGGCGACCGGTTGGAGGCGCTCACCGCGGGCTGCGCCCGCCACGGCGTCGGCCTGCAGGCCGCCCTCTCCGCCGCGCTGCTGATCGCGGCGGCCAGGGAGGCGGGCACCGACAAGGCCGCCTGGTACACCGTCGGCAGCTCGGTCAACTTCCGTGACCATCTCGACGGCGCCGCGGGCGACACCGAGGTCGGCACCTATCAGGGCATGATCGCCACCCCGGCGAAGTACGCGCCGTGGGCTTCGCTGTGGGAGATCGCCGACGAGATCGAGCGCGAGTACGGTGCGCGGATGGACCGGCGCGATCACTTGTCCGCGTTGAACCTGCTGAAGGTGGCCGCGCCGAAGTCGGTGGCCGCCAGCGCGTCCACGGTGAAACTCATGGACACTCGCGGCCCGGGACATCTCTGTATGACCTACCTGGGCGACTACCCCTTCCCGGACAAGATCGGCTCCTGGCAGCTGGAGGGCGCGCAGTTCGTCTCCGGCATGTCCGTCAGCGGCTTCATCATGGCCACCGCCAACGCGACGCACAACGAGCTGTCCCTCAACATCGGCTACGTCGAGCCCGCGGTATCACGTGACCGCGCCGATCGTCTGGCCGACGAAAGCGTGCGCGCGCTGCTGTCAGCTTGCTGACCGGCCCGCATACACCGCGATAACAGCAGCAGAGTCGCGGCATCGGCAGTGCCGATGCCGTGATTCGCGATATCGATAACTGGATAAGTGTGGTAGCAGCTTTGCGTGTCAGCGATCAGGGTGGGCTCGAGTAGATCCGCGCACGGCCGGTGCCGCGACTGTCGCGATAGGAGTGACTGTGACATTCGAACCGAGTGCTACTTCCGAGAGACCCCCCGAAGCCTGGCCGGTCAGCGCGTACCAACGCGATGTGTTGTCGGTCGCCTACCGGTATGCCCCGGCGCCGGTCACCCGAAACGCCTACTGCGCGTTCATGGACGCACCGTTCGACATGGACCGGTTGCGGGCGGTGGTGCGCAGGGCGCTGCTCGCCGACGAGGCGCTGCGCCTGCGGTTCGAGTTCTCCGAAGGCCGCTTCTGGCAGTGGGTCTCCGACGAGCTACCCGAGGTCGAGCTGGTCGATCTCAGTTGGGCGTCGGACCCGGCCGCGGCGCGCCGCGACTGGGTGAACCGGGCCAATGTGACGCCGTCCCCGCCCCGGCAGCCGTTCCGGATCGCCGCGCTGGTCGACGGGCCCGACCACTTCCATCTCTACGTGGCGATGCACCACGCGATGATCGACGGCTGGGGCGTGAACGCGCTCTGGAGCGCCCTGGTCGACAACTACAGCCGCACCGACCTCTCGCTCGAGCAGCTCGCCGAGCCTGAGCCGTTCACCGAGCAGACCGACCGCGGCGCGGCGACCTATCGCGAGATCGCCGCCGAGCACGAGGAGTATCTGTCCTCCCCGCAGTGGGCGGCGGACCGCGACGCGCTGGTGCGTCGCTTCGAGGGAGTGGTGCCCGCGCTGTTCTCCGGACGTGCGAGCACCCCCAACGTCGACAGGGGGCGGCGGCGCGTGGTGGTGGAACCCGCGTTTCTCGACCGCATTCGCGCCACCGGCTTCTCCGTCTTCGCGTTCACCGTTTCGGCGCTGGCCGCCTACCTGACCACCATTCACCGCTCCGAAGAGGTGGTGATCGGCGTCCCGATGCTCAACCGGCACAGCGCGGAGACCTTCCGCACTGCCGGGCACCGGACGAATGTGGTACCCCTGCGCATCCGGGTCGACCCCGCCGAGCCGCTGTCGGCGGTCGCCTCGGAAGTGGCCGCGCAGATCCGGGAACTCAAGCGCTACGAGCGTTTTCCCTACGGTGACCTGGCACGTGCCCTCAGCAGCGACCCGACGGCGCCGCCGCTGTTCGACGTGGCGTACTCCTACATCAAGATGCCGCCGTCGGATCACCTCGACAAAATTCTCGGCACCCTCGACATCGTCAACCCGGGCACGGTGCTCGAGGCGCTGAACATTCTCGGCGTCGAGCACGCGCGCGACGGCTCGCTGAACCTCCAGCTCTACTACGACAAGGACGTCTTCGACGACAACTTCCCGTTCGAATCGGTCGTGCGCGGCGTCGGCGCGCTGCTGGTGGCAGCGCTGGACCGCCCCGGGGTGCCGATCTCGGCGTTGCCGCTGATGCCGAGGCGGGAACAGGCGGCCATCGCCGCGTTCGAATCCGGTCCGCGCGAGGAATTCCCGTACACGACGATCGATCGGCTGGTCGCCGACGTGGCCGCACGGCATCCGGACCGGATCGCGATCGAACCGGTCGCCGGGTCCGGGGAGCAGCCGCTGCGCTACGCCGAATTGTCCGCGCTCGCGGACGGTTTCGCCGCCAGGCTGCACGCACTGGGCGCGACCGGCAACGAATGTGTCCCGGTGGTACTGCCCCGCTCGACGGAGATGCTCGTCGCGATCTTCGGTGCGCTGCGGGCCGGTTGCGCCTATGTGCCGCTCGACCCCGACTTCCCGGCCGCTCGAATCGAGACCGTGCTCGCCGACTGCGAGGCACGATTCGTCGTGGCGGGGCCGGAGCATCGAGCGGTTTTCGACAGGCTGGGCGTCACGAGGATCACGGTGGCCGACACCGTCCCGGCGCGCGGTATCGAAAATGTCTCGCACCCAGCGGATCTCAGCTACCTCATCTACACCTCCGGTTCCACGGGCGTGCCCAAGGGCGTGATGATCGAGCACCGGTCGGTGGTGAACCGCCTGACCTGGATGCAGCGACGCTATCCCCTACACGATTCGGACGTGATCCTGCAAAAGACGCCGGTGACCTTCGACGTCTCGGTGTGGGAGCTGTTCTGGTGGGCGATCACCGGCGCCAAAGTGGCGCTGCTGGAACCTGGCGGCGAGCGCGATCCGCGCCGCATCGCCGACGCGATCGCCGTACACGGCGTGACGGTGCTGCACTTCGTGCCCTCCATGCTGGCCGCGTTCGTCGACGAACTCACGGCCGACCCCGCTACGGTCGCCCGGATCGGCAGCGTGCGACGGGTCTTCTGCAGCGGCGAGGCGCTACCCCCGGCGCTCGTGCGCCGGTTCCACGCGGTCTTCGCCGCGGCCGGGGCGTCGGCGCCGCAGCTGGTGAATCTTTATGGACCGACCGAGGCCACCGTCGACGTCTCCTATTTCGACTGCCCCGCCGACGATCCGCTCGACGTGGTGCCGATCGGCCGCCCTATCGACAACATCGACTTGCTCGTGCTCGATCACATCGGCCGCCGGGTGCCGGTCGGCGTGCCGGGGGAGCTGAACATCGCGGGGGTGGGCGTGGCCCGCGGCTATCGCGGCAGGCCCGAGCTGACCGCGGCGGCGTTCGTCGACGATCGCGCGGTGCCGGGGCGCCGCCGGTACCGCACCGGTGACCTGGCGCGCTGGCTGCCGGACGGCAATCTCGAATACCTGGGTCGCTTCGACGATCAGGTGAAGATCCGCGGCAACCGGATCACCCTCGGCGAGGTGCAGAACGCGATGCTCGGCTGCGCCGGGGTGCGTGCGGCGGCCGTGGTGGACGAGGTCTCGGAAGCGCACGGCGTGCAACTGGTCGGCTATTTCGTCGGCGCCGACGTCTCCGGTGAGGAGATCGCCGCGCAGCTGGCGGCCCGGCTGCCCCGCTACATGGTGCCGTCGCGACTGATCCGGGTGGACCGGATTCCACTGACTCGCAACGGGAAACTGGACCGGCGCGCCCTGGCCGAGCAGCTCGTCCTCGGCCACGGCGGCGAGCCGGTCGCGGGCGCGGAGCCGCGCACCGATGTCGAGACCAGGCTCGCGCAGGTCTGGCGTACCGTGCTGGGCGTCGAGTCGGTCGGCGTACACGACAACTTCTTCACCCACGGCGGCGACTCCATCCTCGCGCTGGCCGTGCGCACCGCAGCCGAACGCGCCGGGCTGTACTTCGACGTGGACGCCTTCTACCAGGCGCCCACCATCGCCGAGCTGGCCCGCGTCGTGCGCGACGACCGCCACGGCGAGCGTGGCCGCGTCGCCGCGCCCCTGGAGACGGTGCCGCTGATCGACCGCGCCGCATTGCACCAGGCCGAGGACGCGTTCCCGGCAACGGCCCTGCAACTGGGCATGCTGTATCACAGCATCGAGCGCGCCGACTCGGTCACCTACAAGGACGTGTTCCGCTATCGGCTCGAAGTGCCCTGGGACGCTTCGCAATTCAGGGATGCCGTGGACCGGCTGGTGCGGCGTCAACCCGCGCTGCGCTCGTCGTTCGAGCTGAGCAGGTATTCGGTTCCGTTGCAGATCGTGCATGTCGCGCCGCCCTACGAACTGGAGATCATCGATCTCGGCGAGATGGACGAGGCGGACGGCGAGGATCTGATCGAGATCTATCTCCAGGAGCGGGCCCACGCCCAGTACGACATCTCACGCGCTCCGCTGTTCGCGATCCGGGTGTTCGTCCGTCCCGGCTCGCAGAAGCCGGTCGGCACGGTGGACCTGGTGCTGAGCTTCCACCACGCCATCCTGGACGGCTGGAGTGTCGCCACGTCGGTGCTGGAACTGCTGCTGGACTACCTCCACCACATCGGCATGACTCGCAACCGGGTCGAGGCCACCCCGCATCCGGCCACCGTGCTCGCCGAGTACGCGCGGGCCGAGCAGAGCGCCGCGCGCGACAGCGCGGCCCGCGCGTACTGGCTGACCGCCCTGGAAGGCGCCGAACCCACCGCGCTCACCGCGCTGGGGGTGCACCAGCCGGTGGTGGCGGGCGTGCCGCAAGCGCGGGCGCTGGTGCCGCGCAGGCTGGCCGAACGGGTCTCCGCGTTCGCCACGCGCCACCAGGTGCCGGAGAAGTCGGTGTATCTGGCCGCGCACTGCCTGGCGTTGCGGGCGCTCACCGGCCGCACGGACGTCACCACCGGCGTGGTCAGCCACGGTCGCCCGGACCGGGCCGGCGCCGAACGAGTGGCGGGCCTGTTCCTCAACACGCTGCCGATCCGGTTGGACGGCACCGCGACCACATGGCGCACGGCGGTAGAGCAGATCGCGCGACGCGAACGCGAGGCCTATCCGTTCCGCCGCTACCCGCTGCGGTCGATCCTCGCCGACGGCGGGCCGGTCTTCGAGACGGCGTTCAACTTCGTCAACTACCACGTCTTCCAGCCCATGCTCGTGCTGGACGGCGTGCGCCTGCTCGATTTCGACGCCCGCGAGGAGACCAACTTCCAACTGCTGGTCACCGCGGCCACCGACCCGCGCGACGGCCGGATGTGGTTGCGGGTGGACGGCGACCACACGCTGACCGCCGAGCAGTGCGAGACCGTGGCGCTCACCCAGTTGCGCATGCTGGCCGGAATCGTCGCCGACCCGGACGCGGCGATCGACCGTGGCGTCGGCCCCGCGACCGCCCGCGACGTGGGCACGCTGGTGGCCGAGGCGGCCGCGCTCGACCCCACCCGCATCGCCTTGGCCGGTGACGAGGAGTCGGTCACCTACGACGAGCTGATCGAGCGCTCCGACCGGCTGGCCCGGCGCCTGGTCGGGCTCGGGGTGGCGCCGGGCGACCGGGTCGGCATCCTGATGGGGCGCCGCCCGCAACTGGTGCTGCTCGTGCTCGCGCTGACCAGGATCGGGGCCGCGTGTGTTCCGCTGGATGTCAGCTACCCGCGAGCCAGGCTCAATCTGATGATCGACCGAGCCCGCCCGCATCGGGTGATCGCCGACGCCGCCTATCGCGACATCGTCGACGACGCCGCCTTGGTGCTGGACACCGCCGCGCTCTTCGACGACTCCGCGCCCGACGCGGAAGTGGCGCTGCCCGACCACGTCTCGCCCGACGCGGTGGCCTACGTGCTGTTCACCTCCGGGTCGACCGGTGAGCCCAAGGGTGTCGCCATGCCGCATCGCGGCCTGACCTCCCTGGTGGACTGGCAGAATCGCGCGGCCACCGGCACCGGCCTGCTGAGCACACTGCAGTTGGCGCCGTTGAGTTTCGACGTCTCGTTCCAGGAGATCTTCACCACCCTCGCGGCCGGGTCCACCCTGCGGGTGAGTTCGGCGGATCTGCGATCGAACGTCGAGCAACTGCTGACCACGGTGGTGGAAGAGGGCATCGAACGGCTCTTCCTGCCGTACGTGGCCTTGCAGGCGTTCGCCGAGGCGGCCGTGGCGCACCGGATGTTCCCGACCGAACTGAAGGTGCTGATCTCCTCCGGCGAGCAGCTGCGCATCACCGACGAGATCCGCGCCCTGTGCAAGGTGGTTCCCGGCCTGGTGCTGGAGAACCAGTACGGTCCCACCGAGTCCCACGTCGCGACCAAGTTCACGCTCACGGGTCCGGCCGACGAGTTCCCCGCGCTGCCGCCCATCGGGCGCGCCGTCGACGGCGACACCGTCGAACTACTCGACAGCGCCCTGCGGCCGGTGCCGGACGGCGTGATCGGCGAGATCTATCTCGGCGGCCGCAGCATCGCTCGCGGCTACGAGGGCAGGCCCGCGCTCACCGCGCAGCGGTTCGTCGCCACGCACGCGGGCGGAATCCGCTACCGCACCGGTGATCTCGGCGTCCGGCTGTTCTCCGGCGACATCGTCTGCCTGGGACGCAGCGACAGCCAGGTGAAGATCCGCGGGTTCCGGGTGGAGCCGGCCGAAGTCGAGCTGTGCATCCTGAGCTTGGTCGAGAAGTTCCCCGGCATCACCGAGGCCGCCGTGGTGGCGCGCGGTTTCGGCGGCATCGACGGCTCGCTGATCGCGTTCCTGGTCGGCGCGCCCGAGCGGACCGACCTCGCCGCGTTGCGGCACGACCTGCGCTCGATGCTGCCCGCGCACATGGTGCCGTCGCGGTTCGCCTGGCTCGATGAGCTGCCCCGCACGCCCAGCGGCAAGCGCGACGACGCGACGCTGCGCGCCTACGGCGAGGACGCCACGGAAACCGTGTCGGCACGGCGGGAGCCCGCCGACGAGTACGAGCGGTCGGCGGTCGAACTGCTCGCCGAGTACGCGGGACTGCGTGCCATCGGTGTGGACGACGACTTCTTCGCGGCGGGCGGCACCTCGATCGGGGCGATGCGCGTGGTGATGGCGCTGTCGCGCCGGTGGGGCGTCGAGGTGCCGCTGGACGCGTTCATCGGCGCGCCCACCGCCGCCGGGATCGCCACCCTGGTGCGGTCGGGTGCCGTGCAACGCACATTCGACCCGCTGGTGCCGATCAGCGTCGGCGGCAGCAAGCCACCGCTGTTCCTGGTGCACCCGATCGGCGGAAACGTGCTGTGCTACCTGGCCCTCGCGCGCTATCTGGATCCGGATCGACCGATCTACGGGTTGCAGGCGGCAGGCGCGGATTCCGGCAGCGCCCCGGAGAAGACCATTCCCGCCATGACGGAGTCGTACCTGCAGGCGGTGCGGCGGGTGCATCCGAAGGGGCCGTATCACTTGGCGGGTTGGTCGTTCGGCGGCTACGTCGCCTTGGAGATGGCCCGCCAGCTGCCCGAGCACGAGGTCTCCAGTGTGACGCTGCTCGACACCATGGCGCTGCGCGCTCGCACTCGGACCCCGATTCCGGAGGAGAAGCTCATTCGGTGGTTCTTCCTCGAGCTGCTGTGGTACGCGCGGGGAAGCCGCTCCGCCCTGGTCGATTTCGAGCCCGGCGTGCACAATTCCGAGGATCTGTTCGCGGCGATGCTGGCGGAGTCGGTGCGGTCGGGCATCCTGCCCGCCGACAGTTCGCCGCAGGCGATCCGGCGGCTCTACGAGGTGTTCTTCGCCAACTACTCGGCCATGCTGGACTACAAGCTCGAGCCGTACCAGCGCGACATCACGCTGCTGCGCGCCACCGAGGGCCTGCCGCCGGGCGTCGACCTGGCGCACAAGACCGTCGGCAGCATGTTCGACAGCGCCGACAACGGCTGGAAGCAGTACGCGGCGCGCCGGTTCACGGTGATCGACGTGCCGGGCGATCACCTGAACATGATGACCGAGCCGAACATCGGCGAGCTGGGGCTGCGGTTGGACGAGGTGCTGTCGGCCGCCGATCCCGACCTCGACCGCGAGTGGGACGAGTCCATGCTGGACGCCTGAGGTCCGCTCACGACTTCGCCGCGGCCGCCGCCCCGCGCAGCGCGGCCGCGGTGAAGTCGTCCAGGGGGTAGAACAATTCGATGGCCAGCTCCGACAGCGTCACGTCGGCCGGAGCGCCGAAGGTCGCCATCGTGCTGAACATCGACAGTTCGCCCGCCGGGGTGCTGATCCGGATCGGCACCTCGAACGGGCTGGACGGTATGCCGGTCTGCGCCTCCGCGTCCGTCCCCGGCGGATCGGGGTAGCCGGAGACCTCGTCGTAGAGTGCGGTCAGTTCCGCGTCACCGCTCGCGCTGACCTGCCTGGCCAGCCGCTCCAGGAACAGCTCGCGCACCTGGGCCCGGTTGGCCAACCGGGCCGAGAGCCCGTCCGGGTGCAGCACCAGCCGGTAGACGTTGGGCCGGGGCGCGCGGACGTGCTCGGGGACGCCGTCCATCAGCACGCTCATCGCCGCGTTGCCCACCACCACGTTCCACAGCCGATCGATGACCACCGCCGGATACGGTTCGTGGGCGGTCAGCATGGTGTCCAGCGCGGAACGGACCGACGCGAGATGGGCGTCGTCGAGGCTGCTCTCCCGGTAGGCGGGCGCGAAACCGGCCGCGACGAGCAGGGTGTTGCGTTCGCGCAGCGGCACCTCCAGCGTGTCGCACAGCCGCAGCACCATCGCCCGGCTCGGCGCGGCTCGGCCGGTCTCCACGTAGGACAGGTGCCGCGCCGAGGTGTCCGCGGCCAGCGCCAGGTCGAGCTGGCTCAGCCTGCGCCGTTGCCGCCATTCCCGCAGCAGGATGCCCGCTCTCGATTGTGTCCGCACCGAAGTCACCCGGTCAGCTAAGCATCCCGCCGCACAGTGCGGCCATGACCTCGGAGGTTATTGAGACGCCCACCTCCGGGCAGCAGGGTTGGTGCCGGGAGCCGACCGGCCCCGCCGGACCCACCACGGGAGTACGACATGAGACCCACCACCCTGGCCCGCCGCGACGACGGCGCCGCGTTCCTGTGCTCCGCATTGCGCGTGGACGGCTGGAGCACCGGGATCTTCGGCGGGGTGCTGCTCGCCGGAGCCGGACTGCTGCGCGACCCGCTGGGGGTGCCGACGGGCTGGAGCCTCGCGTTCGGCGCCGTCATGCTCGGCGGTGCGCTCGCGTTGCTGTCGATCGCCCGGCGCCCGGCGGTCGCCGCGCGCTACGCGGGTGCGGTGGTCACGCTCAACGCGCTCTCCGCGGCGGGGATGATCGGGCTGGCCGGTTCGGGATTCTTCGCGTTGACCGGGCTGGGTATCGCATTCCTGCTCGCCGGCGCGGCGGCGGTGGCGACCTTCGCCGGACTGGAGTTCGCCGGGCTGCGCAGGCTCGGTGAGCGCCGTGCCCGCTGACGACCCTTCCCGCCGCGCCGACGAAGCGACCCCGCAGGGCTGCTCCGGACGCCCTTGCCGGTTCCAGGTTACGAGGACCAGGTTCCCGTCGCCGATGTCGCGCTGACAGCGTCTCGCCGTGGCCGAAATCCGTTGTGCACGAGATCGTCGACCGGGTAGAGACATGCGGATGGACATCTCGATACCCGGGATCAGATCGCTCGCGCCCGACGACTGGGCGGTGTTCCGGCGCGTCCGGCTCGCGGCGCTGACCGACGCGCCGCAGTTCTTCGGTACCACCCTGGCCGAGGCGCGGGCCCGCACCGAAAGCGACTGGCGGCGCGCCCTGTCGGACCGGGCGCAGTTCGTGGCGGAGTCGGCCGGGACCGAAGTGGGCACCGTCGCGGGCATGCTCGACCCGGAACGGGGTGGCGTGCATCTGATCTCGATGTGGGTGGCGCCGCGGGCACGGGGGACCGGCGTGTCCGACCGGCTGGTCGGCGCGGTGCTCGACTGGGCGGTCGCGGGCGGACACGACGTCGTCCGTTTGGAGTTCGCCGAGCACAATGCCTTCGCGGAGCGGCTGTATCTGCGCAACGGCTTCGTGCGGACCGGGGTGAGCGGGCCCATGGCCCCTGGCGACCCGCGACGGGAATTCGAGATGGCGTGGCGGCTGTCTCGTTTGTCCGCCCCGTCGCAGGGTATCCGGGCCGCGACGGCATCCGAGACGCCCGTCCCGCACCGCGACGCCGAGCACAGGAGACAGCCATGAACAAGCGCAAGCCCACCGACAAGGGACCCGACGACGTGCAGGACACCGCCGACATCTCCGGTGACCGGTCGGCCGGAAGCGGGCAACCGGCCGAGGGTGCGGCGCACGGGGGCCGGGAGCCGGGCGCTACTCGGCGCGCGGCGGGCACGCCCGGCGACTCCAACGGAGGCGGCGCGGGAGCACCGGACACGCGGAGTGCGGCGCAGGTCTCGGAAGACGCGTCCGTGCAGGCGGGCGGCGCCGCCGACGCGGCGACGGTGACCTCGGGGAAGGTTCCGACCGGCACGGCCCCGCAGGCGGGCAGCACGCCTGAATCGGGGGAGTCGCTGTCTTCGGGGGAGATTCCGACCGGCACGGCCCCGCAGGCCACGCCTGATTCGGGGGAGTCCGTGAGTACCGGCGCGGCCCCGCAGGCGGACAACGCGCCCGGTGCGGCGGAGACGGTGTCTTCGGCGGAGATCGCGACCGGTGCGGCCCCGCAGACCGGCGGTACCGCCGATGCGGCGGCGACGTCTTCAGCGGCGGCTGCGCAGGCGGGTAGCGCTCCTGGTGCGGCGGAAAAGGCGGAACCGGAGCCGGAATCCACCGGGAGGCACGCGGCCGGAGCGGGGAATCGGGAGCAAAAGCCGGTCGAGGAGTCGGTTCGACGCGCAGCCGAGCGCGCCGAACAAGTCCAGGCGGACGCCGCCACCGCCGCCGAACGTGGCGCGGCGGGAATTCCCGGCCCGGTGGCGCACCCGGGCCGCACCCTGTTGGAGACACTCCGCGACAAGCCCGTCCTCGCCGCGATTCCCGCCTCGGTCCTGGCTTTCATTTTCTGGCGCGCGTTCCGCCGAGGCTGAGTTCTTACACGCGCCGCCGGTAGAACTGCCGAGATCCGCCTTCCGGCCCGGGATCCGCGTCCTCCGCGGGATGGAAGCCCAGGTTCTCGTAGAACGCGCGCGCACCACTGGCGACCGCGCCGGGATGGTCGGGCCCGAAGGTGACCACTTCGAGCGTGCCGGGAGTCGGCACGTAACGGCGGATCGCGTCCGTGGTCAGCGCCCGGCCGATCCCGTGCCCGCGTGCCTGTTCCGCGACGACCAGCCAGTGCACCCGGTAGGTCGGCGGGTTCGAGCCGAACAGGATGCCGCCGAGCACCTCCGCCCCCGCGGACCGGGCGACGAGCGCCGTACCGCGCCGCACGTGCCGCAGCACCGTGGCGCGAAACCCGGCATCGTCGGCGGACGCGCCGAACCAGTGCTCGACCTGTCCCGCCAGTTCGAGAAAACCGGCGAGGTCGTCCTCTCGCGCAAGCCTGACAATCATCCGCGCCATCGTGACACCATCGGCCGCCCCCGTCGACTCGAAGGGACCTCAGTCGGCGGCGGATCGCAGAGCGATGTCGAGCTTGGTGCGGAAACGTCCGAAGTGGGGGTCGGTGTCGTGGCGGGCGAATCCGTCCAGCTCCCACCATCGTTCACCGTCGAACTCGCGCGGATCCAGGGCATGGCCGTCGGCGCGGTCACCGCGGATGACATACCAGAGGCTGACGTCCTCGTGACCGGAGTCCGAACCGACCGTGGTGGTGACGGTGAGGAACAGCGGGTCGGGCCCGATGACGTCGAAGAGGGCCTCGACGCCGATCTCCTCGGCCGCTTCACGCCGCGCGGTATCGAGCGGATGCTCGCCCGGATCGACGTGCCCTCCGGTCGGCAACCACAACCCGGCGAGGCGATGCTTGCCCAGCAGCACCGCTCGTGCCGCCGGATCGACCAGCACGACATAGCAGACCAGGTGTCGCGGCGGGGTCGCCGGTCTGGCCCGCCGGAAGATGTCGTCGGTCGACGCGAGCCAGGCCAGCGTCGTGTCGATGTGCTGTCGCTCGAGCTCGTCGAGGGGCGCGATCCGACGCACGATCTCGGCGACCGCGGTGGTGGAGGGCTGCACGGGACGGACTGTAGCGCCGGGCACCGACAGGTTCAGCCGTCCAGCACAACCGGTTTCAGCCGGGCCGTGTACGCCGCGGCGCGGTCGAGCGCGTCGGCGGCCGCCGCGAGTTCGATCAGCGCTTCTTCGAAGACTTCGCGTGCCCCGGCGACGCAGTAGCCGGGGGTGGTGAGCGCGCCGATCCCGTCGGTGTCGATCAGCAGCCCGGAATCCGGCAACGCGCCGTAGTCGTCGGCCAGCGCCGCGAGGTCGCGCCGCAACTCGCGTACCCGGTGCAGCAATCGGCCGCGCCGTTGTTCCAGGATCAAGGGATCGATCATCGGTGCCTCGTTTCGATCGACGCGTGCTCTTTCGCAATCTACCGAGCGCGGCACCGATGTGCGGCCCGGCCGCCGGGCCGGGCCGCGAACGCCCTATGGCCGCAGCACCGACACCAAAAATTCGGTTTGGTCGTACACGGTCTTCTCGAAGACCTCGTCGAAATAGATGTCGAAATGTTTGGCGGGATAACGCTTCACCACCGCGTGCTTGGTGCGTTCGGCGGCGCGCAGCGCCGATTTCACCGGCGCGACGGAATCGTCATCGCACAGCGCGTACAGCACCGGCATCTTCAGGGCCTTCGCGCGCCGCGCGGGTGCGTCGAAGAGTGCCGAGAACGCTACCCGCGCGGCCACTTTCGGCTCGTAGGTCTCGCTCTCGTCGGTCAGCCTGCGGAAGCCGTCCGGTACGTCGGGCGCGCTCATCAGTGCCGCGGCGCCGCGGCGTCCGGCCAGCCGAATGCCGACCGGCTTGCGCCGGAGCGTTCCGAGCAGCAGGTCGGTGGCCGCGATGGTGGTGACCTTGACCAGGCTGATCGGTCCCTTGGCCAACGCCGAGGACAGGCCGCTGGTGAACGGCACCTGCGCGACCACGGCCGCGATATAGGCATCGTCCGGTGCGACCGAAAGCACGTGGCCGCCGCCGAAGGACGTGCCCCACAACGCGATACGGGTCGCGTCGATGCCGCGCAGCGTGCGCGCGAACGCGATGGCGGCATGCCAGTCCGCGCGCTGGCGCGCGATGTTCAGCAACTGGCGCGGCGTGCCCTGACTGGCGCCGAAATGCCGATAGTCGAATACCAGGACCGCCATTCCCGCGGCGGCGAAACGCCGCGCGTACCGATCCAGTCCCATTTCCCGATTGGCCCCCAGGCCGTGTCCCATCACCACGAGCGGGCGGGGTTTGGGTGCGCCGTCCGGGCGATATAGCCACGCCGCGCACTGTTCGCTTCCGGATGGGAAGCCGACCTCGACACGTTCCATGGCCGTCAACCGTACCCAGTATCCTGTACTGGCGGACGAGTTGGTCGGGCGGCCGCGGCGCTGGGAACGGGCACGGCTGTGCCGCCGCCCGGCGCCGAGGAAAGTCCGGACTCCACAGAGCAGGGCGGTTGTTAACGGCAACCCGGGGTGACCCGCGGGAAAGTGCCACAGAAAAAAGACCGCCCACGGCCTAGCGGTCGTGCGGTGAGGGTGAAACGGTGCGGTAAGAGCGCACCAGCGCCCCGGGTGACCGGGGCGGCTCGGTAAACCCCGCCCGGAGCAAGGTCGAAGGCCGCACCGGTTACGGTGCGGCTGCGCAGGCGCTCGAGGGCTGCTCGCCCGAGCCTGCGGGTGGACCGCTCGAGGTACCCGGCAACGGAGTGCCCAGATGGATGGCCGCCTCCCGGCTCAGGCCGGGGACAGGATCCGGCTTACAGACCAACTCGTCCGCCCGCCGGCGCGTGCTCCGCACTCCGGCTCGACTCCGCGCGAGGTCGCGTTCCGCGAACTCGGCGGGTGTGCGAAGCACGCCGGGATTGCGCGGGGGTCAGCACATGAGTTTGGCCATTTGGTAGATCGCCTTGGCTTCCTCGGCGCTGGGCTGGGTGGCGCCGCCCGCGCGCTTGGTGATGTTCTTGACGACGTCGTCTTCGGATTTGCCCGCTTTGATGTCCCCGCAGGTTTCGGTCAGGATGCTCGCGATCTTCGCGTCGTCCCTGCCCTCGGCCAGCTTGGGGAACGCGCCGCGGAAGCTGACGAGGAACGCCCCCGCCTTCACGCTGTCGACCTGGGCGGCGGCCTGTGCCGTGGTGGTGGCGGAGGAGGTGGCATTGCTGGTCTTGTCGTCCCCGCACCCGGTGAGGAGCAGGGCGAAGAGGGTGGCGCTGGCCGCGATGGCGGCGGTAGTTCTTGTCACGGAGCGGCATGCTAGCCGCCTATAACCACCGCCGCCTCCCGTCGGGTTAACGGGAGGCGACGAGCAGTGGGAAAAAGAATCGGGCGGTCAGATCGGGTTGATCACGAAAACCTGCGCCCAGTACGCGGCCTGCTCCGGGCCCAGCAGCGGCAAGAGGTAGTCGAACAAAATCGATGACATAGGTGCGGAGCTCCCAAATTGTCGACGTGCGGAACATTTCAAACGTGCGGGCGAACCCACGCCCGTCACGGCGGGCCACGTTAGCAGCGCCGCCCGGGTCGTGTCGCGGGGCGAGAATTTCCGCTGTCCGATTCGTGCGGAACTGGCCCTGATCGTGATCGACGTCATAAAGTAGTCGCCGTTGGTAAGGGCCGGTGCGGGGCAGCACCGGGCCATTCATACTTCGATCGCGGGAAAGCAGGTCTCAACACATATGCGAGTAGTTCGCTCCATGGTCGCCGGCGCATTGGTCGCAGGCGCCGCTTCGGTTTTCGCGGTGCTGGGTGCGGGGTCGGCCGGCGCGGTCGCGGTCACCCCGCTGCCGGGCGGGGTTCAGGTCGACCTGAGTCCCGCCGACACGGTATGGGTGCACCAGAATCATGTCGGTCTGGCTATCGCCGGGTTGCCGCATCCGTCCGCCGCCTCCTTCGGCGAGGCGCTGGACGCGGCGGCTCAGGTGTCGTCCTCGGTGCCGAACGGCCGGGTCACGTTCACCGTCTACGGGCCGTTCGACCAGTTGAACGGCTCCATGCTGGCGCTGCAGTAGGACCCGGCGCCCCAGCGTGGAACTCCACCAGCGGATCGTGTCGGCGCCGGTCGATTTCGGCGCCATCCGGTCCGAGTTCGGCCTGGCCTCGGCGTACCCTGCCGAGGCCAGTGCCGAGGCCCGCGACGCGGTCGACGCGTTCGCGGGTAACCGGGTCGATCGCACGGACATCCCGTTCGTGACGATCGACCCACCCGGGGCCATGGATCTGGACCAGGCCCTGCATATCGAACGCGGCCCCGGCGGCTTCCTCGTGCATTACGCCATCGCCGACGTGGGCGCCGTGATCTTCCCCGACGGCGCGCTCGCCAAAGAGTCCGGCGCCAGGGGCCAGACCTTCTATCTTCCCGACGGCACCGTGCCGCTGCACCCACCCGCGTTGTCGGAAGGGTCCGCCAGCCTGCTTCCGGACCGGACGCGCCCGGCCGCGCTGTGGACGATCGAACTCGATGAACAGGCCGAACCGGTGCGGTACTCGGTTGTCCGCGCCCTGGTGCGCTCCCGTGCCCGGCTCGACTACTCCCGCGTGCAGGCCGACGCGGAGTCGGGTCGGCTGCATCCCTCGATCGCGGCCCTGCCGGAATTCGGCACGCGGCGCATCGAGGCCGGGCTGGCGCGCGGCGCGATCGGGCTGCGGTTGCCCGCGCAAAGCGTGGTCCAGGACGAGCACGCCGACGGGCACTGGCGACTGGTGGTGGAACCGCGCACCGCCGCCGACGACTGGAACGAGCAGGTCTCGCTGCTGACCGGCATGTGCGCGGCGCGGATCATGCTGGACGGGCACGAGCCCGCGCTGGACCGGGTCGCGCTGCTGCGCACCATGCCGCCACCGTCGGAATCCGCGATCGAGTCGATGCGCCGGACCGCACAGGCGCTCGGCGTGGCCTGGCCCGACGGCGAAGCTGTCGGCCGGATGCTGGCCCGGCTGGACACCGGCACTCCCGCGGCACTGGTCCTGATGTCCGAGGCGACGAGCTTGCTGCGCGGCGCCTCCTACACCGTCGTCGACGGCGCGGCAGGAGCGCCGCACGCGCCGGAGGCGTTGCGGCACAGCGCGATCGGCGCGCCGTACGCGCACGTCACCGCTCCGCTCCGGCGGTTGTCGGACCGGTTCGCGACCGAGATCTGCTTGGCCCGGTGCGCGGGGGCCGAGGTGCCGCGCTGGGTGAGGGAGGGGCTGGTGAGCGCCGCCGAGACCATGCGGCGCAGCGACAGCGTCGCGGGCAAGATCGAACGCGCCTGCATCGACCTGACCGAATCGACCCTGCTCGCGCAACGTACCGGCGCGACGTTCGACGCCGTCGTGGTGCGCGAGGCCAACGGCAACCGGCCCGCCGTGGTCTTCGTCGCCGACCCGCCGGTGCTGGGCCCGTGTGAGGGGAGACCGCCGGAAGGCGAGACCGTCCGGGTGCGGCTGCTGTCGGCCGACCCGAGGGAGCGGAAGGTGTCCTTCACCTACCCTGCGTGAACGGCAGCGGCGGACGCGCCACACACGACCTCGTCTCGCGAGCGTGCCGATGAGCAGAGGTCTGCACTGCGGCCGACCGGGGTTGCGGCCGTGTCGTGGACTGTGGGCCAGCGAGTTGGGTTGATCGACCGCGGGCGGGTGGCCGCGTCGCCGACCGCGGACGAGAGGCGGCCCGAGTTGCCGACTCCGGACGCGCGGCCGCGTCGTATGCCGGCCGCGGACGACCGCTACCGGTCACGGCACCGCCCGCGGCGCTGCTGGTCGGCGAACGCGGTGATCGGCTCGTCTCCGACCGGATCCGCGCCGGGACGCCGGATCACCCCGTGATGACGGCCGCTCCGAACAGCGCCGCGGCGGTGGCCGGATAGCGGCTCAGTTCACGGCCCGCCGCGGCGTCCTCCGTGGCCGCGAGGGCCTCGTACAGGCCGGCGTGTTCGCCCGCCGCCGCGGCCTCGGCCGCCCGGTGCAGGATCGCGTCGTGCGACTCCACCGCGTCCCGATGGTCGCCGAGCACGGTTTGCAGCTTCTTCGCCCGGACGCCGCGCTCGGCGGCGTCGTCGCCGAGGACCTGCTGCGCCGCCTCGCACGAATACCGCAGCCGCTTGGCGCTCTTGCGGATGTCGTGCAGCAGTTCCACCCGTTCGAGCGGATCGACGGTGGGCTCGGCGCGGATCAGGGATTCCACCCGGTCGAGGTCGCGCCGCAGCACCTCCCGGAAGACGTCCGGCGCCGCCGCATCGGCGCGTGAGTGGCGCAGCGGCGGGTCGGTGCGCCATCGGGACAGCTCGTCGCGCAGCTCGCGGTAGCGGGCGCCGTCCAACGCGGTCAGCACCTCGTCGTGCGCCGCGCGATAGCGCTCCCGCTCGGCGTCGACCAGCCGCGCGGTGACCGCGTCGAGCTCCGCCGGGTCGGCTCGCTCGGCATGATCGGCCAGCAGCGTGGCGAACCGATCGGCGCGCACCTCCGCGTCCCGCGCTTCACCGAGCAGCCCGGCCAGCCACTTGAGTTCCGCGCCCATCGCCGCGGCGGGTTTCTTGGCGAGCAGTTTGCCGTAGGACCGCAACACGCTGCGCAGCCTGCGGGTGGCCACCCGCATCTGATGGACCGAGTCCTCCGCGTCCGCGCGGACCTCGGGTTCGGCGGCCGCGAGCCGGTCGATGTCCTCGCGCAACGCGTCCACCAGAGCGGACCCCGCCGTGCTCACCGTGCTGGTCCGCGCTTTCGCGAATCGGTCGGTGGCCTCGACCAGGTGATGTGTGATGCCGGGCTCGTTCGCCGCGTGCCCCGCGTCGTCGACGATGTGCAGGACCGACCCGGGCCAGGCTCGGTGCAACTCCCACGCGCTGACCGCAGGGCAGACGATGTCGTGGCGGCCCTGCACGAGCACGGCCGGGATGTGCGCGATGGCGTCGATGTCACGCAGCAGCTGGCCCTCTTCGAGGAACCCGCCGTGCCGGAAGTAGTGATTCTCGATCCTGGCGAACGCCAGCGCGAATCGCGGCTCGGACGTCTCGGCCACCCGATCCGGATGCGGCAGTAGCGAACTCGTCGCGCCCTCCCAGCTGGACCAGGCGATCGCGGCCTTGCGGGCGAGGTCTTCGTCGGCCGAGTGCAGCAGGCGGTGATAGACCTCGACCAGGTCCTGATCGCGTTCGTCCTCGGGCACCGGCGCGAGGAACTTCTCCCACTCGTCCGGATAGACGTAGCCCGCCGCGCCGTTGTAGTACCAGTCGATTTCCTTGCGGCGCAACAGGAAGATGCCGCGCAACACCAGTTCGGTCACCCGGTCGGGGTGTCGCTGCGCGTAGGCCAGCGCGAGCGTGGAGCCCCAGGAGCCGCCGAACACCTGCCAGCGATCGATGCCGAGATGTTCGCGCAGCGCCTCGATGTCGGAGATCAGGTGGCCGGTGGTGTTGTGTTCCAGACTCGCGCCGTCGGCCAGGTGCGGGGTGGAGCGGCCGCAACCACGCTGGTCGAACAGGACGATCCGGTAGGCGGCCGGATCGAAGAAGCGCCGATGGAACGGCGCGGTGCCGCCGCCGGGCCCACCGTGCAGGAAGACGACCGGCTTACCGGCCGGATCGCCGCTGACTTCCCAGTAGACCGACTGGCCGTCGCCGACCGCGAGCATGCCGGAGTCATGCGGCTCGATCTCGGGATAGAGGGTGCGCATCCGGCCGCCCGGCTCAGAACGCCAGGCCCGAGGCCAGATCCGGGATGCCCAGCGCCTCCACGGCCTGCTGACGGACATCCGGGCAGCTCTTGACGGTGGCGCGGTCGACGATCGGCTTGTCGGCCAGTACCGCGCCGTTGATGCCGCCGTTGCGCAGCGCCCACTCGTGCACCAGGGCGTTCAGCCCGATTTTGCCCAGCGTCCCGCCCTGGATCCGCCAATTGGACAGCTCCGGCCGGATCATGTCGCACAGCTGGATCGCGGCCGCGTCGGAGATCTCCGGGCTCGTCGGCGTGACGCGGCCGGAGGTCGTGCCGGGAGCGGCGGTGGCCGACACCGTGGTGGAACTCGAGCTGCCGGTGGGCGCCGGGCCCGAGTCGCTGCCGCAAGCGGTCAGCGCGGCGGCGGTGAGAGCGCCCGCCACCAGCAGGGTGCTGCGTGAAATCCAACGGCTGTACGGCATGGGTACCTCTGGTCGTGTCGGTATTGTCGGCATCGAGTCTGCCATTGATTCCGCCGACCGGCCCGAACCGGCCGTTTTCGGTGGGAAGAGTTCAGCCGAAGTGCGCGCGCAGCTCGTCGAGCAGGTTTCGGTGTTCATGCGACGCCCGAGCCGCTCGATGGACGGGGAATCACTGTCCGGAGGTAGGGCGTCGGCCGGGCTCGGTTCGCCACCGAGGCAGGGGGATTCGAGTGGCGTCGCTCTACCCGCCGCAGCTCCCGGGTTCTATCGGTCGACGCGAATCAACGGAAGTTCCGGTCGTACCTTCGCGATCGAGTCGAAGTCCGCGTCCGCGTGAATGAGCGTCAGGCGGTGCTCGAGCGCGGTGAGCGCGATGACGATGTCCATCGGCGACGGCCCGCGATGATGGCCGACGCGGACCAGATCACGCTGCACCGCCAACACGCGGCGCCAGGGATCGTCGAGCGCGGGGTACCAGCCGAACGTGCGTCCGAGAACAGCGAAAAACGGTTCGAAGTCCGTGCCCGATCGAACGGAAACCATGAGCTCGGCTTCGACCGGCGGACAGATCGCGACGAGTCCTTGCGCCACTCGGCGGGGCCATGGATCGTCGACCTGGCCGCGGAGCAGCCGCCACACGGCCGAGGTATCGGCGAGGTAGGTCACCGCTGGGAATGCTCCTCGCCCGCCAGCACGTCGAAGTCCAGAATGTCCTCGGCATTGGCCTGCAGCCAGGCCAAACTGCGGGCGCGATCGTCCGCGGTCAGGCCCGCCGCGATGGCCAAAGCCCGATTGATCGTGTCACGCTTGGTGCGTGTGCCCAGCTGCTGCTGAGCGAGTGCCAGTGCGCCGTCGTCGAGATCGACTATGGTCCGCGTCACGCTCCGCACCTCCCTTGATATACGGATATACGTCAGTATATCAAGGGAGGTGGCGACGTCAGAAGCTGTGCTCCGCCGCGGGGAAGGTGCCCCGGCGCACTTCGTCGGCGTAGGCAGCGGCGGCGGTGCGCAATTCGTCGCCGACGTTGCCGAAGCGCTTGACGAACTTCGCGGTCTTGCCGCTGGTGTAGCCGGCCATGTCCTGCCAGACCAGCACCTGCGCGTCGGTGTCGGCGCCCGCGCCGATGCCGACGGTCGGAATGGTCAGCTTGCGGGTGACCTGCCCCGCCAGTTCGGCCGGGACCATCTCCATCACCACGGAGAACGCGCCCGCTTCCTGGACCGCGATGGCGTCGGCGATCAGTTGCTCGGCGCCGTCGCCGCGGCCCTGCACGCGGAATCCGCCGAGGGTGTTCACGCTCTGCGGGGTGAAGCCGATGTGCGCCATGACCGGGATGCCCGCCGCGGTGATCAGCGCGATCTGCTCGGCGACCCGCTCGCCGCCCTCCAGCTTCACGGCGTGCGCCCCGCCCTCCTTCATGAACCGGGTCGCCGTCGCCAGCGCCTGCTGCGGGGAGGACTCGTAGGTGCCGAACGGCAGGTCGGCCACCACCAGCGCGTGCGGCGCGCCGCGCACCACCCCGCGCACCAGCGGGATGAGCTCGTCGACGGTGATCGGCACGGTGGTGTCGTAGCCGTACACCACGTTGGCCGCGGAATCGCCGACCAGCAGCACGGGAATGCCCGCTTCTTCGAACAGCCGCGCCGAGGAATAGTCGTAGGCGGTCAGCATCGCCCAGCGTTCACCGTCGGCTTTCATCTGCTGCAGGTGGTGCACCCGGGTCTTGCGCATCTTCTTGGGCTCGGCGGGCGCCGCACCGTAGGCAGGGGTTTCCGAGTCGGATACGGACATCATCGTCCCTTTCGTCTGTGTCGCCTCGGGGCCCGTCCGGGTCCCCGGGAGTGTCTGACGATTTCAGTGTGCCACCCGCCACCGAGGCGGATTAAGGCCGATGACCGGTGCGATTGGTCACAGCGCCGCACGGGTTTGCCCGGGGCTGCCGCCGCGTTCGCCCGATGGCAGTATCGACAGCATGTCGATGGTGCGGAATGGGCGCGGTGCACTCCCGGTGGCGGTGCTGGCGTCGCTGGCTGTGCTGGTTGCGGGGTGCGCCGTCACCCGCACCGAAACGGGGCAGTCGGCACCCACACCGCCCACCGGGCTGGAGAAGTTCTACGGTCAGGCGGTGCAGTGGCGCGACTGCGCCGGATTCGGCGGGCCGGACGACCGGCTGCCGCCGAGCACCGAGTGCGCCCGGATCACCGTGCCGGTGGACTACGCGGCGCCCGACGGACCGACCGCCCAGATCGCGATCTCCCGGACGCGTGCGACCGGGCGGCGGGTCGGTTCGCTGGTGATGAATCCGGGCGGGCCGGGAGAGTCCGGTCTCGGCCTGTCGTCGCTCGGCAACAAGACGGAATTGGCCGAGCGCTTCGACCGGATCGGCTTCGACCCGCGCGGCGTCGGTTCTTCCACCCCCTCGATCGTCTGCCAGACACCCCAGGAGCAGGACTCCGAGCGCGCCGAGCCGGAGGATGACTACACCCCGGCGGGCATCGCCGACGCCGAGGCCGACAACCGCCGGTACGCGGGCCGCTGCGCCGATCGGACCGGGAAGGAGTTCCTCGCCCACGTCGGCACCCGCGAGGTCGTGCAGGACCTCGACATCATGCGCGCCGCGCTCGGCGACGCGAAGCTGACCTACGTCGGCTACTCCTACGGCACCAAGATCGGTTCGGCGTACGCGGAGCGGTTCCCCGACCACGTGCGCGCCATGGTGCTGGACGGCGCCATCGACTCCTCGCAGGATCCGGTGCAGGAGTCGCTGCGCCAGGCGGCGGGCTTCCAGAAGGTGTTCGACGCCTACGCCGCCGACTGCGCGCGGCAGCCCGACTGCCCGCTGGGCGCCGACCCGGCGCAGGCGGTGCCGCGGTTCCGCGCGTTGGTGAACCCGCTGTGGGACAAGCCCGCGCCGACCACCGATCCACGGGGTCTGACCTACGGCGACGCGCTCACCGGCGTGCGCCAGGCGCTCTACACCGACGAATTGTGGAAGGTGCTCACGCTCGGGCTGTCCGAGCTGCGCGACGGGCGCGGCGATACGCTGCTGGCCCTGGCCGACCTGTACGACGGCCGTCGCGACGACGGCACTTACGCCAACACCAGCGACGCGTTCAACGCGATCCGCTGCGTGGACGATCCGCGCATCACCGATCGCGGGGTGGCCGGACGCCAGGACGCGGAATACCGGAAAGCGGCCCCGTTCCTGGACGACGGGCGCGGCACCGGCGCGGCGCCGCTGGAGCTGTGCACCGCCTGGCCGGTGCCGAACACGAGTGAACCGCATCGCATCTCGGTGACCGGTCTGCCGAAGACGGTGGTGGTGTCGACCACCGAGGACCCGGCGACGCCGTACCAGGCCGGAGTCGACCTGGCCGACCAGTTGGGCGCCGCACTGATCACCTATCAGGGCAACCGGCATACGGTGGCGCTGGCGGGCGGCGTCCCCTGCGTCGACGACGCGGTGATCGCCTATCTGGTCGACCTGACCGAGCCCGCCGCCGGCCTCACCTGCTGAGCCGGGCGCGCGGTTGCTGATCGGTCACGCGATGCTGCCCGGTCCGGAAGAATCTCACAAACCGGACGATCCGACTGTGCGGAGTCTTCCAAAAAATCCAGGTCAGCAATCTTAAGCGTGTATGTAACACAGATTTAACGCCGGATGCTTACGCTCGCGGACATGGATCGCCAGAAGGAATTCGTGCTGCGGACGCTCGAAGAGCGGGACATCCGCTTCGTACGTCTCTGGTTCACCGACGTCTTGGGTTACCTGAAGTCCGTCGCGATCGCGCCCGCCGAACTGGAGGGCGCGTTCGAAGAAGGTATCGGTTTCGACGGCTCGGCCATCGAGGGCTTCGCCCGTGTCTCGGAGGCCGACATGGTCGCCCGGCCGGATCCGTCGACCTTCCAGGTGCTGCCGTGGGCCACGAGCAAGGGCCATCAGCACTCCGCGCGCATGTTCTGCGATATCACCATGCCGGACGGCTCGCCGTCCTGGGCCGACCCGCGCCACGTGCTGCGCCGCCAGCTGAACAAGGCGGGCGACGTCGGATTCAGCTGCTACGTGCACCCCGAGATCGAGTTCTTCCTGCTGGAGAACGGCACGCGTGACGGCGTCCCGGTCCCCGCCGACACCGGCGGCTTCTTCGACCAGGCCGTGCACGATTCGGCGCCGAACTTCCGCCGCCACGCCATCGACGCGCTGGAGTCCATGGGCATCTCCGTGGAGTTCAGCCACCACGAGGGCGCTCCGGGCCAGCAGGAGATCGACCTGCGCTACGCCGACGCGCTGTCCATGGCCGACAACGTGATGACCTTCCGCTACCTGATCAAGGAAGTGGCCATCGACGAGGGCGTGCGCGCGACCTTCATGCCCAAGCCGTTCGCCCAGTACCCGGGCTCGGCGATGCACACGCACATGAGCCTGTTCGAGGGCGAGACCAACGCCTTCCACGACCCCGACGACCCGATCAACCTGTCGGAGACGGCGCGCGCGTTCATCGCGGGCATCCTCGAGCACGCCCCGGAGATCAGCGCGGTCACCAACCAGTGGGTCAACTCCTACAAGCGCCTCATCCACGGCGGCGAGGCGCCGACGGCGGCCTCGTGGGGCCGGTCCAACCGCTCCGCGCTGGTCCGTGTGCCGATGTACACGCCGAACAAGGCCTCCTCGCGGCGCGTCGAGATCCGCAGCCCCGATTCCGCGTGCAACCCATACCTTGCCTTCGCCGTGCTGCTCGCGGCTGGTCTGCGTGGCATCGAGAAGGGCTACACGCTGCCGCCGGAGGCCGAGGACGACGTGTGGTCGCTGACCGTCGCCGAGCGGCGCGCGATGGGCTTCCGCGAGCTGCCCGGCACGCTGGACGAGGCGCTGCAGGCGATGGAGCGCTCCGAGCTGGTCGCCGAGACCCTGGGCGAGCACGTGTTCGACTTCTTCCTGCGCAACAAGCGCCGGGAGTGGGCGGACTACCGCAGCCAGGTCACGCCGTTCGAGCTCAAGGAATACCTGGGGTTGTAATCCGAGCGATGCCCGGGGGCGGCGTGCCCCCGATCGCGGCCGGGTAATTTGAGAGCCATGGTCCGGCCCCCCTCTGCGCGCTCCGCTGTCCCCGGTGTCGGTCGGCTCGGATTGCTCGAGCCATCCGCCGCCGCGTCGCTGCGCGAATTGGGCTGGGACAACGTCGAGAGCATCCCCGTGCTGTGGTCGCTGTCCCGCGCGCCGGACGCCGACCTCGCGTTGAGCACGCTCATGCGACTGCGCGAGAGCATCGGGGACGGTTGGCACGCGATCGATTCGGCGATCCGTACGGATACGTCGCTGCGGGGCAGGCTGTTCGCGCTGCTCGGCTCCTCCAGCGCATTCGGCGATCACCTCGTCGCGGCGCCGGAGTCGTGGGAAGGCTTGCGCCGCAAGGAGTTACCTGGACGCGACGAGCTGATCGCCGATCTGCTCGCTGTGGTCGACGCGGCACCGGAGGAAGGGCCGAACGCGACCCCGATGCTGTTTCGCGCCGCGATCTCGGGGCCCGAAGTGGCGGCGTCGCTGCGCAAGCGGTACCGCGATCACTTGATGCTGCTGGCCGCGCTGGATCTGGCGGCCACGGTGGAGAACGAGCCGGTGCTGCCCTACCAGGTGGTCGGCAGGCAGCTCACCGACCTGGCCGACGCCGCCCTGACCGCGGCGCTGGCGGTGGCGGTGGCGCGGGTCTGCAAGGACGAGCCGGTGCCGGTGCGGCTGGGCGTGATCGCGATGGGCAAGTGCGGCGCGCGCGAATTGAACTATGTCAGCGACGTCGACGTGGTGTTCGTGGCCGAGCCCGCCGACGCCACCGCCACGCGGCTGGCCGCGGAGATGATGAGCGTGGCGAGCCAGGCGTTCTTCGAGGTCGACGCGGCGCTGCGACCGGAGGGCAAGGCCGGTGCGCTGGTGCGCACGCTGGATTCGCACATCGCCTACTACAAGCGCTGGGCACGCACCTGGGAGTTCCAGGCGCTGTTGAAGAATCGTCCGGCGACCGGTGACCTCGCGCTCGGCGAGCAGTATCGAGCCGCGCTCATGCCGATGGTGTGGTCGGCGTCGGAGCGTCCCGATTTCGTCGCCGACGTGCAGGCGATGCGCCGCCGCGTGGAGGATCTGGTGCCCGCCGATCTGCGCGAACGCGAACTCAAGTTGGGGCGCGGCAGTCTCAGGGACGTCGAATTCGCCGTGCAACTCCTGCAATTGGTGCACGGGCGGGTGGACGAGACGCTGCACGTGCAGGGCACCGTCGAGGCGTTGACCGCGCTGGCCGCGGGCGGCTACGTCGGTCGCGACGACGCGGCCAATCTCACGGCGTCCTACGAGTTCCTGCGGTTGCTGGAACACCGGCTCCAGCTACAGCGGTTGCGTCGCACGCATACCCTGCCCGCCGACGACGACGAGGAGGGCATGCGCTGGCTGGCCCGCGCGGCGCACATCCGGCCCGACGGCAGGCAGGACGCGGTGGGTGTGCTGGGCAGCGAGATCCGCCGGAACGCGGTGCGCGTGCGGCGCTTGCACGCCAAACTCTTCTACCGGCCGCTGCTGGATTCGGTGGTGCGGCTGGAACCCGACGCGCTGCGCCTGAGCCCCGAAGCCGCCATCCGGCAGCTGGCCGCTCTCGGCTACGCGGCGCCGGAACACGCCCTCGGCCACCTGAAGGCCCTCACCGGCGGCGTGTCCCGCAAAGGGCGCATCCAAGCCCTGCTGCTGCCGACGCTGCTCGAATGGCTCGGGGAGACACCGAATCCCGACGCGGGCCTGCTGGCCTATCGCCGCGTGTCCGAGGGGCTCGCCGACCAGATCTGGTTCCTGCGCGAACTGCGCGACGAGGGGGCGATCGCCCAGCGGCTGATGATCGTGCTCGGCTCCTCGGAGTACCTGCCCGATCTGCTGATCAACGCGCCGGAGACGATCCGGATGTACGCCGACGGTCCGAGCGGCCCGCTGCTGCTCGGCCCGCAGCCCGACGAGGTGGCCCGCGGCATCCTCACCGCCGCCGCGCGCTACGAGGACCCGAAACGCGCCGTGGCCGCGGCCCGTTCGCTGCGCAGGCACGAACTCGCGCGGGTGGCGTCGGCCGATCTGCTGGGCATGCTCGAAGTGCCGCAGGTGTGCCGGGCGTTGTCGTCGGTGTGGGTGGCGGTGCTCGAGGCGTCGTTGCGTGCGGTGATCCGCGCGAGCGAAGCGGAGCGGGGTGCGCCCGCGCCCGCCGACATCGCGGTGATCGGCATGGGCCGACTCGGTGGCATGGAGCTCGGCTACGGCTCGGACGCGGACGTGCTGTTCGTCTGCGACCCGCGGCCGGGTGAGGACGAAACCAAGGCGGTGAAGTGGGCGATCGGGGTGGCCGACCGGGTGCAGCAGCTGCTCGGCGCGCCGAGCACCGACCCGCCGCTGCACGTGGACGCCGGGCTGCGTCCGGAGGGGCGCAGCGGCGCGCTGGTGCGCACGCTGGCCGCCTACGCCGCGTACTACCAGCATTGGGCGCAACCTTGGGAGGTGCAGGCGTTGCTGCGCGCGCACCAAGTGGCTGGTGACCAGGAACTCGGGGTGCGTTTCCTGCACGTCATCGACAAGGTGCGGTACCCGGAGGGCGGTGTGTCCGCCGAGGCGGTGCGCGAGATCCGGCGGATCAAGGCCAGAGTGGACGCCGAGCGGCTGCCCCGCGGCGCCGATCCGGCCACGCACACGAAGCTGGGGCGCGGGGGCCTGGCCGACATCGAGTGGACGGTTCAGCTGGTGCAGCTGCGGCACGCCCACGAGGTGCCCGGCTTGCACAACACCTCCACACTCGAGGCACTGGACGTGATCGAGCGGACCGAACTGCTGGACGCGCAGGACGTGGCGCTGCTGCGCGACGCGTGGCTGACCGCCACCAACGCCCGCAACGCCTTGGTCCTGGTGCGCGGCAAGCCGAGCGATCAGCTACCGGGTCCGGGGCGGCTGCTTTCCGCCGTCGCCCGCGTCGCGGGGTGGCCCAACGACGACGGCAGCGAATTCCTCGACCACTACATGCGCGTCACCCGGCGCGCCAAAGCGGTCGTCGAACGAGTCTTCGGCGCGTGAGGCCTAGTCCGCCCGCGGCCGGGCTCGAGGACCGACGGTGAGACCCGCGCGGGCCGCGCGCTGTTCGCCCCAGTCGTAGAGCGCGGTGAGGACCGGGACGAGTGTGCGGCCCTCGTCGGTGAGGGTGTATTCGACCTGCGGAGGCACCGTGTCGAAGGTGGTGCGCCGGACCAAGCCGTCGGACTCCAGTTCGCGCAACTGCTGGACCAGCATCTTCTCGCTGGTGGTCGGCATCCGCCTGCGCAACTCGCCGTAGCGGTGCACGCCCTCCTTCAAGTGGGCCAGGATCACCGGCTTCCACTTGCCGCCGATCAGGTCGACGGTCACCTCCACGGCGCAGTTGTAGCGCTTGTCGGGCACCTGTCCTCCGGGTACTCACTGAAAAGTGCGTTCTTGTAACACTGTAATCATCGCGATTCCATGGATGCCGTTCGTATCGACCACCGCAGACATGGAGCGAAATATCGTGAAGGTCATCGTTTTCGACCGCTTCAAGCCAGGCGTCACCCTGGAGACGATCAACCCGTACCTGCCCGAGGAGGTCGCCAACGTGTGGCGGCTGTGGAAGGCGGGCATCGTCCGGGAGAACTACGCCCGCGCCGACGAGCCCGGCGTCGTGATCGTGTTCGAGGTCGACAGCGTCGAGGAGGCGCGGAAGTACGTCGCGGACTTCCCGCTCACCAAGGCCGGATACCTGGAATGGACGTTCGTCCCGGTGCAGGCGCCCTTGCCGCTGGAGGCGCTGATGGACCCGACCGTGGACGTCGCCGAGCCCTACGACCGGACCGCGTGAGCATGCGCCACGCCTTCGGCCTGAGCATCCCGCAGACCGTGCCGGATGCCTGCGATCCCGCGCGGATGGCGTTGCTCATCTACGACATGCAGGTCGGCATCGTGCGGCAGATTCCCGGCGGCGAGGAGATCGTGCGCGCGTGCGTGCGGCTGCGCGACGCCGCCCGGGCGGGGGGTTTCCGGGTGTTCTATACCCGGCACATGTCCCTGCCGGTGGCGGCGTCGGGCGTCGCCCAGTTGCGCACCGCGATGTCCTGGCAGCGGGTGGACGACCCGGGGGACGTGCGTTCGAGCTTCCCGCAGGGTTCGCCGCAATTCCACTTGGTGCCCGAGTTGACGCCGGGTCCGGACGAGGTGGTGTTCGACAAGATCACCATGTCGGCGTTCGCGGCCACTCCGCTGGACTTCGCGCTGCGCGACTGCGGCATCGACACCTACGCCGTGGCGGGCATCGCCATGGAGGTGGGCATCGAGCCGACGGTTCGGCACAGCCTTGACCTGGGTTATCTGCCGATCATCGTCACCGACGCGTGCGGTGCGGGTCATCCGGCGGCGGCCGAAAGATCGCGTGCCACTCTCGAATTCACCGGCGGATCGCTCACCACGGACACCGCCGCGCTGACCGAGGCCATGCGTCGGCACGCCCACTGACGCGGCGGTCCGCGCCCTGCGGTGGAGTCTTGGCGGCACCGGTCAACGTCTGGAAGCGATCGACGAACCGGCGCAAGGCGAGCCGGTCTTCGTCGCCGAGCCCGTTCGTGGTCGTGATGGTGACCTCGGTGCCGGAGCGGATTCGCAGGACATCCCAGGCCACCGGCAGGACGGGCGCGTGCACACTGCGCCCGTTGCTGCTGACCGTGATGGACGAACGGTACGAGCCCGGAATGAATGCCAGGTCTTCGGCGATCTCGGCCGTGAGCGGTCCCTGTGCGCGAAATTGCTCGACGTACATTCTTCCCCCTCGGCACGTCGCCATCAGTTTTCGGCCAAGGGTAGACCGGCGGACCTCGTCATGGACGACGATCCGCCGCCCTGCCCACGGTCCGGTCTCGATCAGTGGCGTGTCGAGCGGTGCGGGAGATCTCGCCCTGCCGCGGTGTCATCGCGCCCGTCGAGCGGATCGAGCGCGTCGTGTGCGAGGGTCCCCGACATCGGGCAGGTGCACTGATATTCGTTTGCTATGACGACGCCAGATGAGTTCGATTTCGATGTCACCTATCGGGGCACCGGCGGCCCGTTCGGGCCGGGTGTCAAACCGCCGTGGAGTATCGGCGAACCCCAACCCGAGCTCGCCGCCCTGATCGAGCAGGGCAAGTTCCACGGCGACGTGCTCGACGTCGGCTGCGGGGAGGCGGCGATCTCGCTGTACCTGGCCGAGCGGGGTTACCAGATCGTGGGATTGGATCTGTCGCCGACCGCGGTCGAGTTGGCGCGGGCCGAGGCGGCCCGGCGCGGCTTGACGAACGCTTCGTTCGAGGTCGCCGACATCACTTCTTTCACCGGCTACGACGGCCGCTTCGGCACCATCGTCGACAGCACGCTGTTCCATTCGATCCCGGTCGAGTCGCGGGATGGTTACCAGCAGGCGATCGTCCGCGCTGCCGCGCCGGGCGCGTCGTACTTCGCGCTCGTGTTCGACCGCGCGGGCCTGCCCGAAGTGCCCCAGCCGGGGCCATCGCCGGTCACCGCCGACGAGCTTCGGGAGGTGGTGTCGAAGTATTGGACGATCGATGAGATCAGGCCGGCGCGAATTCACGCCAACTTGCCCGCGGAGTTGCCCGAGGGCGCGCCTGTCCGGTTCGAAGGGATACGCGACGAGCCCGGCGGCCGCAAGTCGGTTCCGGCCTGGCTACTGTCGGCCCACCTGGGCTGATTCTCCGACAGCGAAGTCGCGAGGTGCGTCGCCCGGGCGAGGGACATCGCCAGGCATCGAAGTGGCCGGGTTTCCTATGTGCTGGTCTCGAGCTGCACCGGATCAAAAGCTTCACCGGCATTGCCTAGGCTCGACCGCATGCGTAGATGGATGGACCGGGCATTGCTCGGTGCGGGGTGGTGCGCAGTAGCCGCAGGCGCCATCGGGATAGCGTTGCACTTCGGGGCGTGGCAGCGGCGAGTGCTGGTGTTGCTCGCGTCGGGAGCGTCGTACTTCATGGTCGGCGCGATCGTCGGCCTGGTGCTCTTGCTGATCGCGCGCGGGTGGCGCAGTGCCGCTGTCGCCGGGGTGCTGGCCGCGGCGACGCTGTGGACGCTGGTGCCCGCGTTCGTGCCGCAGGGCCGGGCAGCCAACGGTCCGAAGCTGACCGTCATGCAGTCGAATCTGCTGTTCGGCGGCGCCGACCCGGCCGCCGTGGTGCGCGCGGTGCGCGACGACCGGGTCGACGTGCTGACCGTGGACGAACTGACCGACGCCGCGCTGGAGCGGTTGGCGGGCGCGGGCCTGCTCGGTGAACTGCCTTACCACTACACCGAGCCCACCCGCGACGGCGGTGGCGGCACCGGCATCTACAGCCGATATCCGCTGCGGGACACCAAGAAATACGACGGATACATCCTCAACAACATCTCCGCGACGATGGATCACCCCGAACGGGGACCGATCACCGTCTTCGCGTTCCATCCGGTCCCGCCGCCGTTCGATTTTCCCGCGTGGCAGACGGAGATGCGCAAGACCAGGGAAATCCTCGAGGCGCAACGGGGCCCGGCGATCGTGGGCGCGGATTTCAACGCGACCCGTGACCACACCGCCTTCCGCGACCTGCTGCGCGGAAGCTTCGCCTCGGCGGCCGACCAGGCGGGCGCCGGCCTGCTGCCGACCTTCCCCGCCGACCGCGCGTGGGGACCGGTGATCGGCATCGACCACATCCTGCTCGCCGACGCCACCGCCGAAGAGGTGCGCACCCTCTCGGTCCCCGGCTCCGACCATCGAGCGCTGCTCTCCCACATCCACCTTCAGTGACCCCACACCGTCATGCGCCCACGGACCACGCGGGACGGCCGCCACATCGAACTTCGCCGCGAGCAGGTCGCGATGCACCCCCGCCGACTTCTGGTGATCCTCGATTGTCGCGCTGAGGCCGCTCCCATCATCGACCGCGCCGAATTCCCTGCTGTGCGCATGACCGGGCGTGAAAGTGCTGTGCGCCTTGCGGTTCCGGAGACGTTCGTGGCGCTGTGATGCGCGCAGCGCGCTCGCGGCGATTACGATGTGAGCGCTCGGCGAGCCCGAGACGCGGTACTCGGGGAGGCGAGTTCGATGAGGAAGTACAGGCGATTCGGTGTGGCCGTGCTCGCGGTGGTGGCGCTGGTGTCGGCCGGATGCGCGCAGGGCGCGAACGACCATGCCGCACGGCAGGTCTCGCCGCCCGCCGACACCTGGGAACTGGCCGGGTCGATGACGGCATCGGGCCCGAACGGCCCCCGCAAGGGTGTGCCGGACGCGCCGCTCACGGCGGAGAACGGCGACGGCGGCGCCATCGACAAGCTCGCCCTCAATACCATCGCCGACGTGCAGGACTTCTGGACCAAGGAGTACCCCGCGCACTTCCCCGGCACGTTGAAGCCGGTGACCAGGTTCATCTCCTGGGACGCCAAGGCGCCCAGAACGCAGTCGGTCAAGTTCTGCAAGTCCGACACCTACCAGGTGGTGAACGCGGCCTACTGCGGCGGTGACCACACCATCGGCTGGGACCGGGGTGTCCTGCTGCCGAAACTGGTGCAGAAGTACGGCGAGATGGCGGTGGTGATGGTGCTCGCTCATGAGTACGGGCACGCCATCCAAGGGCAGGCCAGACTCGCGGGCCTGCTGACCCCGCCGCTCGTGCAGGAACAGCAGGCGGACTGCCTCGGCGGTGTCTTCCTGCGCCATGTGGCCGAGGGGAATTCGGCGCACTTCACGCTCAACACCACCGACGGCCTCAACGCCGTGCTCGGCGCCACGGTGGCGGTGCGCGACCGGGACCCGAACGATCCGGACAACGTCCACGGCTCGGCCTTCGAGCGGGTGACGGCGGTGCAGATCGGTTACACCGACGGCGCCGACGGGTGTAAGAAGATCACCAGGAAGGAGATCGCCCAGCGCCGCGGCAATCTCCCCACCACCTTCGAGCCCGGTGAGGAGCAGGCGCAACTTCCGGTGGACGCCGCCGCGCTGACCAGCCTGAGCCAGGCGCTGACCAAGATCTTCCCGGTGACGCGGACGCCACAGTTCGACTACTCCGGGGTCGGCCGCGGTTGCTCGGACGGCACCGTCAGCCGGCCGGTGTCGTACTGCCCGAGCGCGAACCGGATCGGCACGGACGTGCCCGCCTTGGCCCGCCGCGGCGGAACGATGACCGACGGCGACCCGCTGTCGGCGGTCGTGGACGGCGACTACAACGCGTTCGTCGTCTTCGTCTCGCGCTATGTGCTCGCGGTGCAACAGGATCGCAAGCTCTCGCTGACCGGCGCGGAGACGGCGGGCCTGCGCACCGCATGCCTCAGCGGCGTGGTGACCACCAAGTTGAGCGAGCCGGGCAGCGACCCGCACCTGTCCGCGGGCGATCTGGACGAAGCGGTCTCCGGCCTGCTCGCCGACGGCGCGGCGGCCGCCGACGTGAACGGAAAGGTAGTGCCGAGCGGCTACCAGCGGCTCGAAGCGTTCCGCACCGGCGTCCTGGACGGTGAGAGCGCGTGCCTGGCCAAGTTCCGGTAGTCGTTACACCGGCAGCGATCGCAGGGAGCTGAGCGTGCTCGCCAGCGCGCGGGCCGCCTCGGCGCCCTTGGTGACGAAATGCTCGGTGAAGTACGTGACGTGCTCGCTGTGCTCGTGGAAGTGGTGCGGGGTGAGCACGACCGAGAACACCGGCACGTCCGTGTCCAGCTGGACCCGCATCAGCCCGTCGATCACCGCCGAGGCCACGAAATCGTGCCGGTAGATGCCGCCGTCCACCACCAGCGCGGAGGCGACGATCGCGGCGTACCGGCCGGAATGCGCCAGGCGCTTGGCGTGCAGCGGGATCTCGAAGGCACCCGGCACCTCGTAGACATCGATGCCGGCGGGATCGAAACCGAGGTCGGTGTATTCGGTGCGGAAGCCCTCGTACGCCTTACCGACGATCGAGCTGTGCCAGCTGGCACGGATGAACGCGATGGATCCGGTAGTACTCATGGCGAGATTCTACTTTCCGGTAAGGTGCGCTTCCAGCCAGCCGACGACGTCGTCGAGCACCTTCTGCTGCTCGGGCTCGTTGAACACCTCGTGGTAGAGGCCCTCGTAGCGGATCACCGTGAGGTCCTCCGACCCGGCGCCCCGCTCGATGAGATCGGAGCTGGACGGCGCGGCGATCGCGTCGGCGGTGCCGTGCAGCACCAGCAGCGGCACGGTGACCTTCGCCAACCGCTGCTTGACCGTATTCGTCGCGCTCAGCATCTCGGCGCCGGTGCGTGCGGGCAGCATGCCGCGATAGACCAGCGGATCATTGTCGTAGGCCGTGACAACCGCCGGGTCCCGGCTGATCTGCGACGAATCCAGTTTCAGCACACCCAGATTCGGGGTGAACCTGCTCAACACCGGTGCGAGCACGCGCTGCACCGGATTGCCCACCGGGATGTCCAGCGGCGGGGCGGACAACACGATGCCCGCCACGTCGATCGGCTCGCGGGTGGCCAGATACAGGGTGATCAGGCTGCCCATCGAGTGCGCGACCAGGAAGCGCGGCACGCCGGGCTGCTCTCGGGTCGCGATGTCCAGCATGGCGGCGACGTTGTCCGCGGCGCCCGCCATGGAGCCGATGTTGGCCTTGCTGCCGGCGGATTTCCCGTGCCCGATGTGATCGAGCGCGTAGACCGCGAAACCGGCGGCGACCAGACGCTGTCCCACATGGGCATAGCGGCCGGAATGCTCGGCCACGCCGTGCACCAGGACGATCACGCCCCGCGCCGCGCCCTCCGGCAGCCACGCCCGCCAGGCGACTCCGCTGCCGGCACCGTCGAACTCGCCGGACTCGGTGCGAATCGCGGACGGCTCGGTTGGCGCGGTGTCGCCCGCCGTCGGCTCGGTCGTCATCCCTGCGCTCCTGACGTCGATGGCGCGCCGACCGTCGCGAAATGCTCGATCAGCCGCCGGTTGAACTCGATGAGTCGAGCGTAGTTGACTCGCGAGATGCGCTCGTCGGTTCCGTGGATCGAGGCCAGGTCGCGCTCGTCCAGCACGATCGGGGCGAAATTGCACCGGGTGCCCGCCAGATCGTCGTAGTGCCTGGAGTCGGTGGCGCCGGGCACGATGCCGGTGGTCACCGCGATGCCGGGGACGACGGCGCGGGCGAGATCGGCGATCAGATCGAATGCGGGGCCTGGCCGCGTGATCCGCGACGGTTCCGACGACATGCCTACCAGATCGAATCGAATCCCCTTGTCGCGCACAACTTTCCGGCAGTGCGCCAGCACCGAGGCGACGGTGTCGCCGGGCAGGATGCGGAAGTTCACCATGGCCTCGGCCCGCTGGGGCAACACGTTCGCCCGCACTCCGCCGCGGATCACCGTCGGCGCCGTGGTGGTGCGCACCATCGCTTCGGTCTGCGGCTGGGCCGCCATCACCCGGGTGACCACCGGTGCGGCGAGATTCGCCAGGCCCAGCAGCATTCGCCGCGGCGCGGGCATGACCTCGCGCACCCTGGTCAGCATATCCGCGATCACCGGGGTCAGGCGCAGCGGCATCGGATGGTCCTGGATGCGGCCCACCGCCCGCGCGATCCGGCCGACCGCCGTCTGCCTGCCCGGCATGGACGAGTGCCCGCCGACCTCGGTGACCGACAACCGGACCGTCGCGTAGCCCTTCTCCCCGAGCATGATCGTCGCAACCGGCTGCCGCACGCCATCGACGACGCCCGCGGTGATCACCCCGCCCTCGTCCAGCAGTAGCTCGGCGCGCACGCCCGCCTGCCGCAGATGCTCGGCCATGCGCTCGGCGCCCTCGCCGCCGAAGACCTCCTCGTCGTGCCCGAAAGCCAGGTACACGGTGTGCCGGGGGCGCAGGCCCGCGGCGAGCGCCGATTCGGCCGCCTCCAGGATGGCGAGCACGCGGCTCTTGTCGTCGATCGCCCCGCGGCCCCAGATGAACTCGTCGTCCACCACTCCCGCGAACGGCGGGTGGGTCCAACGCTGGGCGTCGTCCACCGGGACCACGTCCTGATGCGCGAGCATGATCGCGGCCACCCGGTCCGGGTCGGCGCCCGGCCAGCGGTAGAGCCTGCTGTGCGCGAACTTCCGCAGTTCGAGTTCGGCGTGCACCCGGGGGAACGACGTCCGCAGGTGCGCGTCGAGGCGGTCGAACGCCGCGCTGTCGGTGTCGCGCGGGTCGTCGGTGGACACCGTCGCGCACCGCAGCGCGGTGGCGAGGCGTTCGGCGGTCAGGTCGTCGACCGGCTCCGTCATCGGTCACCGGTGCGGTCGGGCAGATTCATGGACACCGTTGCATTGTTCAACATGCTCGGGTCGAGGGCGATGGTCTTCTCGTTTCGCCACTTCACGATGCCTTCGGTGAGCTCGCCCGGCAGATCGGGACGGCGCGTCGCGGTCAACAAGGGCAACTCGATGCTCGCGGAGGACACCGTGACTGCGGCGAGGGCGGGGGAGTGCGACCACACGTCGTCGACCACGTCGGTGATCCGCACGCCGATCCGGTGGCCCGCGGCGATCGGCCAGTCCTGCGCGAGCAGCCTGACCTCGGCGGTGTCGCGGACCGGGGCGATCCCTCGGGTGATGACGGTCGCGCGCAGGTCGGGCGCGATGTCATAGAGCTCGACCGCGACCGTCGCTTTCGGCGGGCCGCCGAGCCGGAGGGTGGCGGTGGGAATGCCGGAAAGATGCTGCTCGCCGGTCAGCGGCGCGGAGAGCGACCAGATCTCGCGATCGGGTCCGGGAATCAACCCGCGATCGGTGTAATCGCCGGTCCGCAGCTCGACCGGAACCCGCCGGGCGTCGGCGGGCGGCCAGGCGGTCTCCGCGCGCCAGCGGCCGTCGAACTGGCCGACGGTGATCCGCGGGCCGGGTACCCGCACGTCGCGGGCGGCGACGTGCTTGTCGAAGAACGCGAGCAACTCGGTGTCGAAGTGGGGCGTGCCGCATTTGTCGTGGCAGGTGCGGTGTCCCCACTGGCCGAACCAGGCGCGGTGCTCGCCGGGCCCGAGGCCGTTCCACAGATCGAGCACACGGTAGGCACGGGTGTTGTAGTCGACGAAGCCTTGACCGAGGAACAGCGGAATCGTGGCGCCGCGCAGCCGCGCGACGAGGTCGCGATCGCGCCAGAACGCGGTGTCGGGGTTGTGGTCGCCGATCTGGGTCAGGTACTGCCGGTAGCACTGCCACGGCAACTGCGTCGCGTTCGCCTGATATTCGCCAGAGTCTTCCGGACGCGGTGGAGTGGAGGCGATCAGCAGGTGCTCGAGTCCCGCGAAGTCGGCGGGACGCACGCCGCTCTCGGTGATCGGTTTGCCGGAGAACTTCCACGAGACGCCCTGCATGTACAGGTAGGAGTACGGGTCGACGACCGGCTCGAACGCGCCCACCGCCGCGAGGCCCTTCGGGGCGGCGGCCAGGCCCATCAGGCCGGTCCAGGCTTCGTACGACGTGCCGAACAGCCCGACCCTGCCGGTGGACCACGGCTGGCTCGCCGCCCACTCCACGGCCGTGGCGACGTCGGCTCGTTCCCCCGCCCCGCCGAAGTCCGGGCAACCGTTGGAGCCGCCGAACCCGCGCAGGTCGACGATGACGTAGGTGTAGCCCGCGTTCAGGAACAGGTCGGCGGTGAGGTTGTCGGTGGACGGGCCGCCGGTCAGGCGCGGCTCGCTCAGATAGGCCAGGTGCGCCCGATACGGACTGACGGTCAGGATGACGGGTGTGCGGGTGTCGTCGGAGACACCGGCCGGGCGCAGGATGTCCGCGTGCAGCCGGGTGCCGTCCGTGCCGTCGATGAACGATTGCTTCCACTGATAGGGCACCGGCAGCGGTTCGGCGACCGCTCGCATCGGGGTGAACGCGGCCAACAGCAACAACAGGCCGCAGAGGGCACGAGACAGGACGACTCGTTCGATCACCATAGGACTATCGACTGTGCCCGGACGGCCGTCCAGCCCCCGGAACCGGGGTGGTCGTCCAGTAGCCGGTCGACCGCCATCCGGTGTTCATCCGGACCGGCCAGCATCGAGGCCATGCCGGAGCGCGGTTTCGGGTCCGTCGACTCGGTAGGGACGGTCGGTTCGGCGTTGTCGGCCGCGTTCCTGTTCGCGGTATCGGCGTTCCTGCAACAAGGCGCTGCCAGGCAGGCGGCCACCGCGTCCGGGCAGGGACGATTCCTGGTGATCGCCGCGATCGCTCGTCGTCTGATCACCGACCGCCGCTGGCTGGCCGGACAGGGCGCGAACGTGGCCGGATTCGTCGTGCACGCCGTCGCGCTGCGCTTCGGCGCCATCGCGGTGGTGCAGGCGCTGCTGGTCGCGCAGTTGTTGTTCGCGCTGCCGTTCGCGGCGGTGCGGCGTGGTCGCGCGCTGCTCGCCAGAGACTGGGCGGGGACGTCGGCGGTGCGCACGGAGCTGCTCCCGGGGGCGTGCGCGGGGGTGGTCGGCACGGTCGTCGTGTTGTCCGGTCTGTCCCGGACGGTCCGCTCCACCCAGGTGCGGTCCGCGCTGGTGGCGGTGGCGGCGGGCTGCTGTTTCGCCACCACGGCGGTCCTCGTCATGGTGGCGACGAGGACGCTGCCGCATCCGAGCTGGGCACTGCTGGGTATCCCGGTGTCCACCGTCCTCGGCGGCATCCTGACCCAGGAGGCGTACGCACGCGGGTCACTGCCCACGGCGCTGACCGCGATGACGATCACCGACCCGGTGCTGAGCTACGTGGCCGGTCTCACGCTCTTCACCGCGACGATCCACCCGCGCCCGGCGCTGCTGGCCTGCGCGGCGACCGCGGTGATCGTCGGTGTCGCGCTGCTGGCGAATTCGCCGACGCTGCACGACGAGCGGGAGCTGCCGGCGGACGCGACCCGCCCGGCGATACGGGCGAAGGCCGGGTGAACTCCGGCGCAATGCTGATCGGAGGAAGGGGATCCGACGGGCACGAGCGAGGCGAACCACCGGGCCGATGCGGGTATCCGGCGCGACACCGGTCGCTGGGCATCCTGCGCGGTCGGAACGGCGAATCATCCGCCGGGAGCGGCATTCGCACGCCGAGGCGCGGTGACCCGCACTCGGGGTCAGCGCACTTGCCTTTGCCCGGCTCGTCGACGCCGGGAGTTGCTGCGCGGAATCGGCGGCGCGCAGGCCGACGCCCCGGGCAGGTGACTTCAGCGGTTGAACCAGCGCGATCGTGCCAACGCCGGGGTGTTCCCTCAGGCCGAGCGGGCCGGAGTCTCGTAGTCGGCGTAGAGCGCGAGCATGCTCTCCACCGTCGCCGACCACGGAAAGCGTTCCGCCGCGGCACGGGCCGCGCGACGACGCTGGCCCGCGGGCAGGGCGAGCAGTTCACGCACGCCGTCGGCGAGGCCGCGCGGTGTCCCGTCGCAGACGAGGCCGGAGCCGGGGTCGCCGACGAGTTCGCGAGCCGCGCCCGCCGCGGGAACGACCACCGGAGTCCCGCAGGCGAGCGCCTCCAGCACGGCGAGGCCGAAAGTCTCGGCGGGGGAGGGAAACACGGCGATGTCGGCCTCGGCGACCAGGGCGGCCATCGCGGTCCGGTCGGTGAGATGGCCGTGGAAGACGACCGGAAGCCCTGCCGCCAGCTGCTCCAGGCGAGAACGCAGCGGGCCGTCCCCGATGACCGGCAGCACGCAGCGCACACCGGATTCGACCAGGACGCGGACCGCCCGGATGGCGCGTTCGGCTCGTTTCTCCCGGGACAACCTGCTCACCAGGACCAGCCGCACCGGATCGTCGGAGCGGTCGTCGCGCCGGTTCTCGGTCGATGGGCGAAAGGTCGTGAGGTCGACGCCGAGCGGGATCCTGCGTACATTGCGCGCGCCGACCCGGTCGAACTCGGCGGTGGCGAAACGTGAAGTGACCACGACCTTCTCGGCGCGCACCCATAGCCGTCGGTTGGCCAGGTCGGCCGCGGCGGTGAGCGGGAAGCCGCGCGGCACCCGCGAGCGCAGGATGGGGTCGATGCGTTCGTGCGAGAACAACACCAGCGGAACGCCCGCGCCCCGCGCGCCCACGGCGCCAGCCAGCGGACGCTGAGTTTGTCGCTGCACTCGAGGACGTCAGGGGCCAGCCGGTCGAGCACGGCACGGGTGCGCCGGGCGGTGAGCACGTGGTAGCCGGCGTCGCCGAACTTGGTGCTGCGCACGGTGATCCGATGCCCGGACGCGGTGTGCTCGTCGGCGTCGCGCGGACCGGGCACGACGAGGACCCGGTCGTGACCCGCCGCCGAATAGCCGCGCCCCATCTCGTCGAGGCATGTGCGCAAACCGCCGGAGGCGGGGGTGTAGAAGTTGGCGATCTGCACGATGCGCACTAGTCGACCGCCGATCCGACCAGCTCGCGATAGGTGATCGCGTGCGCGCCGGTGTGCAGCACCGCGTCGATGGCGCGCAGCGTGGTGTCGCGCAGGCCCGGTCTGCTCAGATCGTCGGGATGCAGCGCCAGCCGGACCAGCCCGCCGCGTCCGGCGATGCGGCGCGCCGCCGTCTCCAGCATCGCCGCGCCGAACCGCTCGGACCAGCCGCCGCCCGGCCGGTGCGAGAGCGCGAACCCGCGGAACCGGCGTCCGGTGCGCAGTTGCTCGGCGCCGAAGTGGGAGGTGGTGTAGGTGAACCCCGCCGCGCGCAACGCCTGTTTCGCGCCGGGCGAGGCGAGCCAGCCCGGCGGCGTGAAACCGGTAGTCGGCAGACCGGCTTCGATCATACTTCGGTGGCGGCGCGCAGTTTGACGGTGGCCGTGCCGACGTCGACGGCGGCGAACTCGGCCGCGCCGCGCGCCACCGCGTGCGCTACCGCGCGGCGCGGCCAACCACCCTCGGGCCCCGCCCGGTGCGACCACCCGTGCACCAAGACGTCGTCACCGGCCTGCCTGCGCTCCCGCAGGAACGCCGCGTAGTCGGGTTCGTCGGCCAACCGCCTGCCCCGCCACGGCCCCGGTATCACCAACAACGACACGGGAATTCCGAACCGATCGGCATCGGCGCACCAGCGCGCCGTCTCCGCCGCACTCGCCGGTGCGACGTCATGGACGCTCACCACCAACCGCGCACACACGTCGGGGAAGCTAACACCGCCCGGTGGCCGCCAGCTGAACAGCGCGGTGCACTCGGCTGAAAGATGCGTTGGGTTCCCCACCCGATACCGCTCCTACTCGTCCCACGCCGGACTCCATGCGGCCGAGACGAAATCCATAGCGCGATTCCTAGCGCGAACCCGAACGCTACGGTCTCCCATACGAAAGCATTCCGCCGGACGTATTCCTGCGCTGGCGGAAAACGCCGGGGCGGAAACGAAAATCTCAATTGGCGCTCGGTTTCCGCCGCCTGATCCGTGCGCGCCGCGTCGGCCCGACTCGGTGTCGCCGGTGGAGACGCCGCAGGTCCGGGTGGTGCTCGGCCGAGAGCCGATATGGGATATGGCAAACGGCTATAGCCCGAATGAACTACGCAACGTTGCAACGAGTTTCGTCTGGTGTCCCGGCCGGGTCGGCGTATGATCAGGCCAGTGCGAATACCCGGGGGAAGAATGAGCGAGCCGGCGACAGCGGACTGGGAACGGTTCGTGCAATCGCTGGCGCACTGCCTCTCGGAGCTGCCCTCGCGGGCAACCCTGATCATCGCCGCCCCCGGAAATCGCTATGTCCAATTTGTCCAATACGACATCAAATTGTCCGCCGAACTGGCCGGGAACAATTACCTGAGCAACCCGATCCCGGAGACCGCCGCGCAGGAGTTGCGCGCACTGGGCTGGCACGAGCCCGCGGATCGGCACGACGCGGACAACTGGACCAGGATCCTCTTCTGGCCCATCGCGCCGAGTAGCTTGCTCGAGTTCGCGCGCTCGGTCGCCGTCGGCCTGCGCGACGCCCTGGGTGTGGCGGCGCCGGTCGAGTTGCGCGCGATGGGCTGGACCGAGGCCTCGGGTGACCTGGATCTCACCGTGCTCGGATCGATCGCGCGCCGCGGGTAGCGCCCGGTCGGCCCGCTGTCCCACGGCGAAGCCGCTACTACCTGGGCACTATCCTGAGAGTCATGGCAGCAGGTAAGCCCACCAAGGAAGCGAAGGCCGCGGCGAAGGCGGCCCGCAAGCAGCAGTCGAGAGAACGCCGCAAGCAGTTGTGGCAGGCGTTCCAGATGCAGCGCAAGGAAGACAAGCTGCTGCTGCCGCTGATGATCGGCGCCCTGGTCGGCATCACCGCCGTCTTCGCCGTCATCGGCCTGATCTTCGGGCTGACCTGGTTCCTGATCCCGCTGGGTGTGGTGCTCGGCGCGCTGGCGGCGTTCATCATCTTCGGCAGGCGGGTGCAGAAGAGCGTCTACCGCAAGGCCGAGGGGCAGGCGGGCGCCGCGGCCTGGGTGCTGGACAACCTCCAGGGCAAATGGCGGGTGAGCAACGGCATCGCCGCCACCACGCAGCTGGACGCGGTGCATCGGGTGATCGGCCTGCCCGGCGTGGTGCTGGTCGCCGAGGGCTCCCCGCAACGGGTCAAGTCGCTGCTCGCCCAGGAGAAGAAGCGCACGGCTCGGCTGATCGGCGACACTCCGATCTACGACGTCGTCATCGGCAACGACGAAGGCCAGATTCCGCTCAAGGAGCTGCAGCGTTACCTCACCAAGCTGCCGCGCAACATCGACGCCAAGCGGATGGACCTCATCGAAGGCAGGCTGGCCGCCCTCAGTGCGCGCAGCGGGCCCGCCCTGCCGAAGGGGCCGATGCCCGCGGGCGCCAAGATGCGCGGCGTGCAGCGCACCATCCGCCGCCGCTGACCTGCTCGCTCGAAAGGCCCGCCGCCCCGCCCGGGGTGCGGGCCTTTCCGCTCGTTACCGCGCGGGTCGGAAGATCAGCGTGAACGCACCAGCGCCGTTCCGGTCGCGCGATCGTGCATGCCGCGCCCGTCGGCGTCGGTGAACAGCGCGGGCACCACGAACACCAGCAGCACCTGCCTGGCCAGCGCCCGGACGAAGCCGACCGGCGCAGCCGCGTCGATGCGCACCGTGCGCAGCCGCAGGAAATACTGCCCCGGCGTGAACCCGAAGAGCGTGACGGCGCCGACGCCGATGACGAACCAGATCAACAGCGTCAAGCTCGACGCCGAACCGCTGCGCGTGATCAGCGCCGCGATGCCGAGGGCGATCAGCCAGTCCACGAACAGGGCGGCGATGCGGCGGCCCATACCGGCCAGCGAGCCCGCTCCGGCCTTCGGCAGGCCGAGTTGCGCGCCGGGGAACTCGGTGGTTGCCGGGCCACCGGAGTCGGCAGGAGGTCCGGAGAGCCAGGAGCCGGTGATGCGTGCCATGCACCCCAGAATAGGCGCGCCCGGACCGGCGCCCGGTACCGCATAAACGGAGTTCAGCCTCACCGCGCACCGCGGCGCGGGCAGGACTACCATGCATTTCGAGTCATGGTGGTCAGCACCACGCTGCCGGACGCACGTGTAACACCGGCGAAACAAATCCTTGACTGCAGGGAAACACGGCATCCATAGCGTCTGGTCGCGACGAACCCATGCAAGCGACACTGGCTGGGAACCGATCCGTAAGGAGAACAAGTGACGTTCAGCACGGCCGACGAGGTCATCAAATTCATCGCTGATGAGGACATCGAGTACGTCGACATCCGGTTCAGCGACCTGCCCGGTGTGCAGCAGCATTTCTCGATTCCGGGAAAGGCCTTCACCACCGACCTCGCCGAGGAAGGGCTAGCGTTCGACGGCTCCTCCGTCCGTGGGTTCCAGTCCATCGACGAGTCGGACATGCTGCTGCTGCCCGACTTCTCCACCGCGCGTGTCGACCCGTTCCGCGCCGCCAAGACGCTGAACCTCAACTTCTTCGTGCACGACCCGTTCACCCGGGAGGCCTACAGCCGCGACCCGCGTAACGTCGCGCGCAAGGCGGAGGAGTACCTGCGCTCCACCGGCATCGCCGACACCGCGTACTTCGGCCCCGAGGCGGAGTTCTACATCTTCGACTCGATCCGCTACGACTCGGCCATGAACGGCGCCTTCTACGAGATCGAGTCGGTCTCGGGCTCCTGGAACACCGGCGCGGAGTTCAACCCGGACGGCACCCGCAACCGCGGCTACAAGGTCCGCAACAAGGGCGGCTACTTCCCGGTCGCGCCCTACGACCACTACGTCGACCTGCGCGACAAGATCTCGACCAACCTGCAGAACTCCGGCTTCGAGCTGGAGCGCGGCCACCACGAGGTCGGCACCGCCGGTCAGGCCGAGATCAACTACAAGTTCAACACCCTGCTCGCCGCGGCCGACGACCTGCAGCTGTTCAAGTACATCGTCAAGAACACCGCGTGGCAGGAAGGCAAGACCGTCACCTTCATGCCGAAGCCGCTCTTCGGTGACAACGGCTCGGGCATGCACGTGCACCAGTCGCTGTGGAAGGACGGCAAGCCGCTGTTCCACGACGAGGCCGGCTACGGCGGCCTGTCCGACCTGGCCCGCCACTACATCGGCGGCATCCTGCACCACGCGCCGTCGCTGCTGGCGTTCACCAACCCGACGGTGAACTCCTACCACCGCCTGGTCCCCGGCTACGAGGCCCCGATCAACCTGGTGTACTCGCAGCGCAACCGCTCCGCCGCGGTCCGCATCCCGGTCACCGGCAACAACCCGAAGGCCAAGCGCCTCGAGTTCCGCGCGCCGGACTCCTCGGGCAACCCGTACCTGGCCTTCGCCGCCATGATGATGGCCGGCCTGGACGGCATCAAGAAGAAGATCGAGCCGCTGGCCCCGGTCGACAAGGACCTCTACGAGCTCCCGCCGGAGGAGGCCAAGAACATCCCGCAGGCCCCCACCAGCCTCTCGTCGGTCATCGACCGCCTCGAGCAGGACCACGACTACCTCACCGAAGGCAACGTCTTCACCGAGGACCTGATCGAGACCTGGATCACCCTCAAGCGCGAGGGCGAGATCGCCCCGGTGAACCTGCGGCCGCACCCGTACGAGTTCGAGCTGTACTTCGACGTGTAAGCCTGACCTGCGGATTTACCCCTGATTCGGGCCTTCGGTACGCAGTGGGTACGCAGTAGACGGATTCGAGTCCATCCGCTCAGTGATCACAGCAGCGATCACCTGGCGGGTGGACTCGTCCGTATCCGGCCACAGATGTAATGGTGACGTCGGATATTGAAACTGTCTGAATGCCCCTTGGGCTGTGTGTCTGTCGTCGGTGTCATCGCGGTTGACAGGCTCGGATCAGCGAC